>JANYHE010000020.1 GCA_025359215.1 Hyphomicrobiales bacterium | reverse complement strand
ACAATCAATAGTCACAAAATTTGTGGCAGATGGAATGGGCACCAGACCATTGGCCTTGGCGATACGGTAAATGCGGTCACGTGATTTGTTGATTTCAAATTTAATAAAGGCCACCCAGTTTTGATCAGCTAGCGCTGCCACGGCGGCCACTTGCGAAAGCCGCGTGACACCAAAATGGTTTCGCACTTTTTCAAAACCCGCAATCACATCAGCGTGGCCAATGGCATAACCCACGCGCATTCCTGCCAATCCATAAGCTTTGGAGAAGGTGCGAAACCGCAGCACGTTTTTGCGCGTCACATCAAGTGGTGGCGTGGTGCCTTCGGGCGCAAACTCATGATACGCTTCATCCAATACCAACATCGTTTCTTCTGGGATTTCATCCATCAGATTTTGCACGTCAACCGCGGGCCACCATGTGCCCATGGGATTATCGGGATTACAAAAATAAAGAAGCTTTGGTTTCTCGGCTTTCGCCAAACTCAAAAGTGTGGCGATATCTTCATGATTTTCCGCAAACGGAACCGCAATCAATTCACCACCGAAACTTTTAACATGCGCCCCAAAAGTAGGATAAGCGCCCAGCGAGCTAACAACCTTATCCCCCGCATTTAAAAACATACGCACGGCCAAGCCATGCAAGCCGTCAATGCCTTCGCCCACCGCAACATTTTCAGGGCCAACACCCAAATGCTTGGCCAGCGCCACCTTCAAATCATAAACTTCAGGATCGCCATATTGCCAAGCATTCACGGCATGGTGGCGCAGCGCCTCAATCACCTGCGGCGATGGCCCAAACACATTTTCATTGGCACCCAATCTCGACTTTATTGCATTGCCCGATTTCCGTGCCAAAGCTTCTGGCCCAACAAAAGGCACTGTGACAGGAAGCGACTCGATAAGCGGGGTAAATTGGGTCATGGCACTTCATAACGCCATCCCACGCTTTCGTCACCCCCGCGCATGTGACAATTCAGCAATTTGAGGTGCGCTCCTCAATACACTTGTGTGTTCAGAATTTATCCGTTATCCGAAATCAGACGAAATTCATCAATCCTCAGGAGATTCCATGGCCCGCATCACCCTTCGCCAACTGCTCGATCACGCCGCTGAATTTGATTATGGCGTTCCAGCTTTTAACATCAACAACATGGAACAAGCATTAGCGATTATGACGGCCGCCGCCGCATCAGATGCTCCCGTCATCATCCAAGCCTCACGCGGCGCACGCTCTTATGCCAACGACATTATGCTGCGCCACATGATGGATGCCATCACCGAAATTTATCCCAACATTCCCGTCTGCGTGCATTTGGACCACGGCAATGAACCAGGCACTTGCATGACCGCCATTCAAAACGGCTTCACATCAGTGATGATGGATGGCTCCTTGATGCTCGACGGCAAGACACCGGCCGATTGGGCCTATAATGTGGGCGTGACCAAAACAGTCACAGACATGGCGCATCTGGGCGGCATTTCAGTGGAAGGAGAGCTTGGCGTTTTAGGTTCCTTGGAAACGGGCATGGGCGACAAGGAAGATGGCCATGGCGCTGAAGGCAAGTTAAGCCACGACCAACTTCTCACCAATCCTGATGAGGCAGTGAAGTTTGTGAGAGAAACCAATGTGGATGCTTTGGCCATTGCCATGGGCACCAGCCACGGCGCCTACAAATTCAGCCGCAAACCCGATGGCGCGGTTTTGGCCATGAATGTGATCGAAGAAATTCACAAGAAGTTGCCAAACACACATTTGGTCATGCACGGCTCATCCTCAGTTCCTGAAGATTTGCAGGAAATCATTAACACGTTCGGCGGCCAAATGAAGCCAACCTGGGGCGTGCCCGTATCTGAAATTCAGCGCGGCATCAAGCACGGTGTTCGCAAGATCAACATCGACACTGATAACCGCATGGCCATGACCGGTGCCATTCGCAAAGTGCTGTTCGAAGACAAATCCGAATTCGACCCCCGCAAGTACTTGAAGCCAGCCATGGAAGCCATGACCAAGCTTTGCGCGCAAAGATTTGTAGATTTCAACACAGCAGGTCAGGCGAGCAAGATTAAAAAAGTCCTCTCAGTAGCCGAAATGGCCAAGCGCTATAAGGACGGAAGCTTGGCGCAGAAGTTTGCGTAAAGTTCCTTGAACGACTTAAAAGGCCCCAGAAATGGGGCCTTTTTTGTTAGCTATGGGTGCATTGAAAACAGCATCATTTGATGCTATATTTGATGCAGGAGAAATGTCATGCGCAGCACCTTCACCATTGATGATGACCTTTTAGATAAGGCCAAAGAATTTTCGGGCTTAAGCAACACCAATGAAGTGGTGCGAGAAGCGCTTGCGGCACTTGTCCAGCGGGAAGCGGCGCGTAGATTGGCCAAGCTCGGCGGCAGCCAACCCGGACTTAAAGTTCCACACGCAGACGCCTGCCCGCCGCATGATTTTAGTGGATACATCTGTTTG
>JANYHE010000019.1 GCA_025359215.1 Hyphomicrobiales bacterium | reverse complement strand
ATTATGGCCGCAAGATTGCCGATGGCACACCTGCGCAAATTAAAACAGATCCTGCCGTTATCAGGGCTTATCTTGGTGTGGAAGAAGACGATGCACCAGCGGATATTATTGTTGAGGCAACGGGCATAAAACCTGCTCCTGTTGCTGCAAAAGTTGTGGCACCTGCCATGCCTGTTCTCGAAAAACCAGTTGTTGTAGTGGCTGCCCCGGTTGTTAAAAAACCTGCCGCCAAAAAGGTTGTAGCTAAAAAGCCAGTAACTAAAAAAGTCGCGGCTAAAAAAGGAGGCCGTAAATGAACGACATCCTTTTAAAAGGTACTGCTGTCGAAACTTTCTATGGCAAAATTCAAGCACTGAAAGGTGTTGATTTTGAAGTGCGCAAAGGCGAAATCGCCACGGTGATCGGTGCCAACGGTGCTGGCAAATCCACTTTGATGATGACGATTTGTGGAACACCGCAGGCGCGCGCTGGCTCCATTTTGTTTGATGGTCATGACATTACAAAAATGCCAACGCATGAAATTGTACATTTAGGCATTGCGCAATCCCCTGAAGGGCGTCGTATTTTTCCTCGCATGACTGTGTTTGAAAATCTTCAAATGGGTGCAACGGTCGATAAGTTGGCGCATTTTGACGAAGACTTACTCAAAATATTCAAGCTGTTTCCGCGCCTTGAAGAGCGCCGCAACCAGCGTGCAGGCACACTTTCCGGTGGTGAACAGCAAATGTTGGCCATCGGCCGAGCCTTGATGGCCCGCCCGCGCTTATTGCTGCTGGATGAACCATCACTTGGTTTGGCACCCATCATTGTGCGGCTTATTTTTGCGGCCATCAAAAAGCTGAATGAAGAAGAAGGCCTCACTGTTTTGCTTGTGGAGCAAAATGCTTTCCACGCTCTTCGTTTGGCGCATCGTGCCTATGTGATGGTGAACGGAAAAATTACGATGACAGGCACTGGTGCTGAACTTCTCAAGCGGCCGGAAGTTCGCGCTGCTTATCTGGAAGGGGGGCACTGACATGTCGCTCATTTATGAAAATAGCTTTTGGGTGTTTTTAGTCCTCACCATTATTGCGGGCGGCGGGGCGGCCTATATGGGCGGGCGCTCATTGGCGCTCGGCTGGAAACCCCTCTCACTGCTTGTTATTTATATGATGATTTTTGGAGCCGGCTTGCGCTTCATCCATTTTGCGCTGTTTCAAGACACACTTTCATCGCTGTATTATTACATCATTCAAACGCTCATCATCATTGGCTTTGCACTGCTGGGTTACCGCATGACACGCACCAGCCAAATGACTGAACAATATCCTTGGCTTTACGAAAGGACAGGACCGCTGACATGGCGGGCCAAATCAAATTAATTATTTTTCGAAATTGTTGAAGGAAATTCATTTTTTCCTTTCCAATCCTGCGTCTTTGGGCAAAACTATTGTCCAAGGGGGTAGAGAACCCCGACCGACCATATGGTCACAAAACTTTTAGGGAGACTATTCTATGAAGAAACTAATTTTGTCCGGCATTGCGCTCAGCTTCGCTGCAGCTCTCTCTGCCTCAACATCATGGGCTGATATCACCATTGCAACTGTGGGCCCAATCACTGGCTCGCTCGCTGCACTCGGCGAACAATATAAGCGCGGTGCAGAAATGGCCGTTGCAGACATTAACGCCGCTGGTGGTGTGAATGGCGAAATGTTGAAGTTGGAAATTGGTGATGATGCTTGCGATCCAAAGCAAGCTGTTGCCGTTGCCAACCAAATGGCATCAAAGGGTGTGAAGTTTGTTGCAGGCCATCTCTGCTCCGGTTCATCGATCCCTGCGTCACAAGTTTATGACGACGAAGGCATTCTGCAAATTTCACCTGCTTCCACAAACCCACTCTTCACCGAAGGTGGCCATTGGAACGTAGCGCGCGTTTGCGGCCGTGACGATGCTCAAGGCCTCGTTGCTGGTAACTATCTTGCCAAGCATTTCGCTGGCAAAAAAATCGCTATCATCGATGACAAGTCTGCCTATGGCAAAGGCTTGGCCGATGCGACCAAGGCTGCAATGAACGCAGCTGGCCTCAAAGAAACAATGGCTGAATCAATCAATCCTGGTGAAAAGGATTACTCAGCTCTCGTTTCCAAGATGAAAGATGCTGGCATTGATGCTGTATACATTGGTGGTTACCATCCTGAAGGCGCGCTCATTCTGAAGCAAATGCGCGAACAAGGTTTGACATCACAAATGCTGTCGGGCGATTCAATGAACAACGTTGAATTCTGGACCATCGCTGGTGAAGCTGCCAAAGGCATGATCTTCACTTTCGCTCCAGAACCACGCAACATTCCAGATGCAAAGGACTTGGTTGCCAAGTTCAAAGCCGCTGGTTTTGATCCAGAAGGCTACACACTGAACACCTATGCCTCGATCCAATTGTATGCCGCAGCAGCGACAGCAACAAAGGGCTTGGACAACAAGGCCATTGCAAAGTGGCTTCGTGCAGGCAACGAAGTGAAAACTGTTATCGGACCAATCAAGTTGGACGCTAAGGGTGATCTCATCGGTGCAAAATATGTTTGGTACAAGTTCGACAACGGCAACTACGCTGAAGACGATACAATTCAATAATAAACTGCTTGTTTAACTTGAACCCGCGCGAGATAATCTTGCGCGGGTTCTTTTTTTGGAACCGAGCCAGAGGGACCTCATCCGCCCTTCGGGCACCTTCTCCACCGGAGAAGGGCATTGAAGTGAAGGCACTGCGAAAATTCCACCCTTCTCCCTTGGAGAAGGTGCCCGAAGGGCGGATGAAGTCCCTTAGTAGGAGGTGATACTTTGAAATTTTCTATTCTGCTTTTTTCCTTATTATCCATTCTCCCTGCCCATGCCGATATCGTCATCGGCGTTGCTGGCCCTATGACTGGCCCTTCCGCTATTTTTGGCGCGCAAATGCTGCATGGTGCACAATTGGCTTTAGACGACATCAATGCTGCCGGCGGCATTTCAGGCGAGCGGATGGTGCTGCAAACTGCAGATGATGGTTGTGATAATCGCACTGCTGAAACTGTGGCGCAGGATCTCATCAGCAAACACGTCGCTGTGGTGATCGGGCATTTTTGTTCAAACCCCTCGCTGGCTGCGGCAAAATTCTATGAAACCTCCGGCATCCCGATGATTGCCCCCTCAGCCAGTTTGCCCGCTCTCACCGAAGCTGGATTGTGGAATGTTGTTCGCATCGGCGCGCGCGATGATGCACAGGGCGAGTTCGCTGCATTGCGTGTGGCTGCAGAATTTCCCACAGGTGTTGTGGCAGTGCTGAGTGATGGTGCCGCTGCGCATGCGGCACAGGCCAATCGCTTCACTGCAAATTTGGGAAAAGCGCCTGCACTCACTTTGACATTCAAACCTGATGCCCCAGATTTTACTGCACTTGTTGCTCAACTCAAAGCCAGCAAAATTGATGTGGTCTATTTTGCCTGTGAAGCCAGCGATGCAGGCCGCATTGCCGCTGATCTCGAAAAAACCGTGCTGTTCGGATCTGATGCTTTGCTCTCTGATCAATATTGGGAAAAAGCGGGGGACGCTGGTGAAGGCACGCACGTGAGCTTTAGCGCTGATCCACAAACTTCCCGTGATGCAAAGGCCGTGATTTCCGCACTCAAGCTGCAAGGTTTTGATGCCAATGGTGCAACGCTGCCAAGTTACGCCGCGGTCCAATTATTCGCAGTGGCTGCAAAAGGGGCTGGTGCAGGCAATGGCAGAGCAGTAGCGGCGACCTTGCGTTCGGGTAAACCCCTTCCCACAATTTTAGGCCCTCTCGCTTTTGATGCCAAAGGAGATGTGCAGCCGCCACGGTTTGTGTGGTATCAATGGCACAATGGTGGCTATGCCGCCGAATCTAACTAACAGGGTGAGTGATGCGCGCTTTCTTCGTTCAAATTAAATGTGATCTTGGAAAATCTTACGACGTGGCCACCGCCATCGCGGATGCAGAAATAGCGTCAGAAATTTTTTCCACTGCCGGTGAATATGATTTGCTGGTGAAATTCTATTTGCAAGATGGTGAAGACATTGGCCATTTCATTGCGCAAAAGGTGCAGACCATTGCAGGCATTCGTGACACCTTCACAATTGTCACATTCAAGGCATTCTGAAATGTGCCGCGCCGCCGTTTTGTTGGCGCTCCTTTTGAACTGCTCATCTGCGTTTGCTGGTGATGCCGATAAGCTGGCTATTATAGGATTTTCTAAAGATACGAATTTTTTTGCATTTGAATCCTACGGTGTTGGCGATGGCTCTGGGCTTGGTTATTCAGACATTTCGGTGATTGATATTAAATCAAATTCTTGGGTGCCGGGTTCACCCATTCGCATGCGCGGGGAAGACGAGAATCAGACGCAGGTTGTGGCAAGGGCTGGCGCTTTCAAATTGGCAGCACCACTTCTGAAAAAATATAACATCGACCAACCCTATGAGATGCTCGCCTTCAACCCCATCACCGAAATTATCAGTGATCGAAAGCGCATCGAATTTGATAGTGTTCACCGCAGTTATGGCAATGCCACTGTTAGGCCGGGGGAGCCTGCCAATAATCGCTATATTTTGCAGCTCACTGATTTTGCGGTTGGTGCAACAGCCGAATGTCTTACTTCCGATGGCGCGCGGTATGGGTTTTCATTGCAAATCAAGCAAACGCTCTCTGGCAGAACTGCGAAGGCCTACCAAGATCAAACTGTGCCTGCCTCGCGCGGATGTCCATACAACTATGAGTTGGAGGCCATTATAAGCCCAGATGATGAGAACGGCTCGCCGATTTTGATCGCTATGATCGCTTATTACACGCAAGGGTTTGAAGGCCCGGACAGGAAGTTTATCGCAGTTCCTTTCACCCTGCCCTAGCCCTTTGGCTTTGGATTTGTTAGAGGGGTGGCAATTGAAACATTAAGGCCTGCCCATGATCCCCCGCTATTCCCGCAAAGAAATGACCCAGATCTGGGATCCACAGACTCGCTTTAAAATCTGGTTCGAAATTGAGGCCCATGCGGCAGACCAAGTTGCGGCTCTTGGCATTATCCCAAAATCAGCGGCGGAAACAATTTGGGCCAAGGGCGGCGATGCGGTGTTTGATGTGGCGCGGATTGATGCCATTGAAGCCGAAGTGAAGCATGATGTGATTGCATTTCTCACACATCTTTCCGAAATCGTTGGCCCCGAAGCGCGATTTGTGCACCAAGGCATGACATCATCTGATATTCTCGATACGTGCCTCAATATTCAGCTCACTCGGGCTGCTGATCTTCTGATTGCTGATATTGATGAATTGTTGGCGGCATTGAAAAAGCGCGCATTCGAACACCAGTATTCAGTGTGCATTGGCCGCAGCCATGGCATTCATGCTGAGCCGGTGACTTTTGGATTGAAGATGGCTTTTGCCTTTGCAGAGTTCACCCGCGCCCGTGAGCGCTTGGTGATCGCTCGCAAAGATGTGGCCACATGCGCCATCTCAGGTGCCGTGGGCACTTTCGCAAATATCGACCCTTCAGTTGAAGAACATGTGGCAGCCAAAATGGGGCTGAGTGTTGAGCCTGTTTCAACGCAAGTGATCCCGCGCGATCGGCATGCCATGTTTTTTGCAGTGTTGGGTGTAGTGGCCAGTTCGATTGAACGCCTTGCCACTGAAATCCGTCACTTGCAGCGCACGGAAGTTTTGGAAGTGGAGGAATATTTCTCTCCCGGCCAAAAGGGCTCATCAGCCATGCCACACAAGCGCAATCCGGTACTCACTGAAAATCTCACAGGCTTGGCACGTTTGGTGCGATCAGCCGTAACACCCGCTATGGAGAATGTGGCCTTGTGGCATGAGCGCGATATTTCGCATTCATCGGTGGAACGTGGCATTGGGCCAGATGCCACTGTGCATTTGGATTTTGCATTGAAGCGACTTGCAGGCGTGATTGATAAGCTGCTGGTCTATCCTGAAAACATGAAGCGCAATTTAGATAAGCTGGGCGGCCTCATTCATTCGCAGCGCATTCTTTTGGCGCTCACGCAAAAAGGCATGAGCCGCGAAGAGTCATATTCTGCCGTGCAGCGCTGTGCCATGCCGGTGTGGCGTGGCGAAGGGCAGTTTTTGGATCTCTTGAAAGCCGATAAAGAAGTGTCGGCACTGATGTCTGCGGAAGATCTCGAAGCGCTATTTGATCTTGGTTATCACACCAAGCATGTGGGAACCATTTTCAAGAGAGTGTTTGGTTGATGTTAAATAAAGCTGAAGCGCCCGCCATCGAACCCATCATCACCACTGAAGCTCTCGCGGCTTTTTGCACACGTATGGCAGCGGAAGAATTTGTCACTGTTGATACGGAATTTTTGCGCGAGACAACTTATTATCCCAAACTCTGCCTTATCCAAGTGGCAGGCGCTTCCGAAGCAGTGTTAATTGATCCTTTGGCGGATGGTCTGGACCTTGCGCCATTTTTTGCACTCATGGCTGATACTAAAGTGTTGAAAGTGTTTCATGCCGCGAAACAAGATTTTGAAATTCTTTATATCCTCAGCGGTGCCCTGCCCCATCCGGTGATTGACACGCAGATTGCAGCAATGGTGTGTGGCTTTGGCGATCAGGTGGGTTATGAAGCGATTGTGCGCAAACTGGTTGGCGCTGCGATTGATAAATCCTCGCAGTTCACCGATTGGACCCGCCGCCCGCTCACTTCAAAGCAGGCGACTTACGCGCTTTCAGATGTCACACATTTGCGCACCGTTTATGAAAAGCTCAAAACCATGCTGGCAGAAACCAATCGCTCTGCATGGCTTGACGATGAATTGGAAAATCTCACTGATCCTGCAACTTACATTGTGAATCCGGAAGAAAGTTGGCGACGCATCAAGGCGCGCATTCAAAATAAAAAGCAATTTGGCGTGTTGATGTCGATTGCCGCGTGGCGTGAAAAAGAAGCGCAGAACCGCAACGTGCCGCGTGGGCGTGTGTTGAAGGATGAGGCATTGGCCGAAATTGCCATTCAAATGCCGCAGAAGCCTGATGACATTAATCAGCTTCGCTTGGTATCCAAAGGCACTGCCAATTCATCCATGGGCTCTGCTATATTAAAAGCTGTGGCCGAAGGTCTGGCACGCGATCCTAAAACAATTCCAGATTTTAAAGGCCGCAATGATGAAATGTCGGCTGCTGCGCAGGCCGCCGCTGAAGTTCTAAAACTCGCTATGAAAGTGGCCTGTGAGAATGAAGGCATTGCGCCGAAGCTATTAGCCAGTGCTTCGGAAATTGACGCCATCGCCGTTGATGATAATGCAAAGGTGCCGCTGCTGGAAGGCTGGCGGCGTGAGGTGTTTGGCAATCTGGCGCTGGATATCAAGCACGGCAAGGCGTGCATAGGCATGGAGAATGGCCGCGCGGTGATTATGCGGCGTTAGGCCTATTTAATCTCAACTTTCGGCGTTCTTCCAATTTCAAAGGCCAGCCCCGCAAGCCGCTTCTCCACACGCTCGCCCATGAGATCTTTGAGCTTTGGCGGCAGGGTCAAAATCAAGGTCTTGTTATCACCCATCGTCAACCTAATTTTGGGCAACATGCCTGGCATTGCAGCAGAAAGGATATAAGCTAGGCGGAAAATTGAGCTGAGCAAATGCGCGCGCTCAATGTGTCGTTCATCAAGCAAGCGCGTGAGATCATCTTTCATGAGCTCACCTTCATATCGATAAAACACTGTGAGGGCCAAGAACACGCGGCCCGGATGATCTATGCCTACAAAGGCGGCTTGTGAAATCATCCCCAATGAACGATCGGCGCGATAATCAGGGTGAGCGCGCCAACCAATATCCGCGAGCAAACATGCTGCATAGCGTAGGCGCTTTTCTTCTTCATTTTCTGCGAGACCATTTTCGCCGAACAATTGATCAGTCCAATCACAGAGTTCTAACTCGTGGAGCGGTGAGCGAGCATAGCGGCGAGCAAAATCCCAACATGAAGAAAGCAGCGCATCGGAGTTCATTTTTTTGCGCGGCAGTTTTGAGAATAGTAGACCTTCGCGCACGCCATAGACTGAAATGACCACATCGCGGGCTTTACTGTGTTCCAACAGGCGCTCCAGCACCATAGCACCGAATGGCATGGTATCAACGCGGCTTTTGGAAATGTCTTTCACATCTTTGAGTGAGGAAGCTGTGAGGCCAGAAACCAAATCGGCAATACTGGCTGCCTGTTGAAGGTTCATGGAATAATGATGCAACACGTGCAGCGGATAATGGCTTTGTGCCATATGCAGCCGCGCCAGATTGCGCCATGTGCCGCCGACAGCATAAAAAGTGCGGTCTTTCAGTTGCTCAAGAATTGGCAAGTCTTTAAGATATTCGTCAACAATGGTGCGAGCCCTGCCCATGTCGCCGCCCGATAAATCAATAAGTCGCAATGGGCCAATGGGCAGTGTTATGCCATCGTGCAATTTGCCATCGCGAATGTCTATGAGCTCTAATGATCCACCGCCCAAATCACCCGCTAAACCATCGGCTTCAGGCGTTCCTGCGATAACACCAAGCGCTGCAAAGCGCGCCTCTTCTTTTCCGGTGAGAACACGAATGCCTGCACCCAAAGCCTTTTCGGCGAGGGCAATAAACTGCTCACCATTGCTGGCCTCGCGTGCTGCCGCTGTGGCAAGGGCATGAATTTCTTTCACACCAATTTGCTTGGCCAGCGTTTTGAAACGCCGCAAGGCCTGCATGGCGCGCGCGATCGCGGCTTCATTCAGTTTGCCAGTGATGGCAACACCCTTGCCCAGGCCACACAGAATCTTTTCATTGAATATTGGCGCTGGCGAACGGCGCAGACCATCATACACCACAAGGCGCACAGAGTTTGAGCCAATATCGACAACGGCGATGGGGCGATATTTGGGGGGCTCAGTTCGAAAGCCTTGGTGCCAATTCATTTAGGTTTTGTCGTCCTCTTGCGTGGTTGCTCAGGCACTTTACCGCCAAGCGAGCTGCCCCGTCCAGAGAGCGATGGGTTTTCCATAAAGAATTGGTGTGCGTTAAATGGCGCTTCGCCTGCGGCAGCAGCCACACGCAGAGACGTGCCATCAGACTGTAATTGCCAGCTTTGTTGATTGTCGCGCAAGTTTGCCACCATAATTTGATCAAGCACTTGCTCATGCACGGTGGGGTTCTCAATTGGTATTAATGTTTCTACGCGGCGATGCAAATTGCGCGGCATCCAATCAGCCGAACCAATATAGACTTTAGCTTTCGGACTGGGCAGCCCGTGCCCTGCCCCAAAGCACACAATGCGCGAATGTTCGAGGAACCGACCGATAATGCTTTTCACATGTATATTTTCTGAAAGGCCCGGCACTCCTGGGCGCAAGCAACTGATGCCGCGCACCACCATTTCAATTTTCACGCCGGCTTGGCTTGCTGCATAAAGCGCATCAATAATTTCGGGGTCTACAAGTGAATTCAGTTTCACCCAAATTTGTGCTGGCCTGCCCGCATTAGCGTGGTCTATTTCTTCTGCAATATTCTGCAAAAGGCGGGTTTTAAGATTGATCGGTGAGAGCGATATTTTTTCAAGGTCTTCAGGTTGCGCATAACCTGAAATGAAATTGAACAGCCGCGCCGCATCGCGTGACAAAGCAGGATCGCACGTGAAGAACGAAAGATCGGTATAAACTTTCGCAGTGATGGGATGGTAATTGCCAGTGCCAAAATGAACATAGGTGCGCATTGTGCCGCCTTCGCGGCGCACCACCATAGAAACTTTGGCGTGGGTTTTCAGTTCGATGAAGCCAAACACCACCTGCACACCGGCACGCTCCAAATCGCGCGCCCATTGAATGTTGGCTTCTTCATCAAAGCGGGCTTTGAGTTCCACCAACGCGATGACGGATTTTCCAGCTTCGGCGGCCTTTGCCAATGCGGCCACCACTGGAGAATTGCGCGACGTGCGATAAAGGGTTTGCTTGATCGCCACCACGTCAGGGTCATTGGCGGCTTGGCGAATGAACTGCACCACCACATCAAATGATTCATAAGGATGATGGACGATAAAATCTTTTTGGCGGATGGCCGCAAAAATATCGCCCGCATGGTCACGCACACGTTCAGGAAACCGCGCCATATAGGGCGTGAATTTCAGATCAGGGCGCTCATCGAGGATCAGCTGCTCCGTATCAGCAAAGCCTACCAACCCCTCTGACATGATGGTTACATCACCTGAAACATCCAGCTCATTGGCGATAAAACTCCGCAGTTCGGGGGGGCATCGCGAGTCCACTTCCATGCGAATAACCACGCCGCGACGGCGCAACTTGAGTGCTGTTTCAAACACGCGCACCAGATCTTCAGCCTCTTCTTCAATTTCAATATCGCTATCGCGAATAACGCGGAACAGGCCTTTGCCGAGCACATCATAACCCGGGAACAAGCGCGGCAAAAACATGCCCAACATTGTTTCTAAAAGCATGAATCGTGTGGCCGTGCCCGGCAATCGGATGAAGCGTTCGAGCTGCGAAGGAATGGGCAACAGCGCCTTCATGGTGTTGCCATCTTTGCGGCGCTGCAATTCCACAGCCATAACAAAGCCGCGGTTCAGAATGAACGGAAACGGATGTGCAGGATCAATAGCAATTGGCGTTACGATGGGAAGAATGTGATCAAGAAAACGAATATCCAACCAGTCTTTTTCTTCGTCGGATATTTGGTCCGGCTCGATTATTGCTATGCCTGCTGTGTTCAATTCTGCTTTCAATTGAATCCAGCGGCGGTCTTGCTCGGCCATTAATTCTTGAGCGCGCTTACGGATGAGCTCCAATTGCTCTGCAGGCGTGAGGCCATCTTGGCTGATTTCAAGAACTTGCTCGCGCAATTGGCCAACAAGTCCTGCCACGCGCACCATGAAAAATTCATCGAGATTATTGCCGGAAATGGAAAGAAAGCGCACACGCTCCAACAGTGGGTGGGCTGGGTTTCTCGCTTCCTCCAGTACACGCATATTAAATTCCAACCAAGAAAGTTCTCGGTTGAAAAACCGCGACGGACTTTCCAGCGTGGTTACGGCTTGCGCTTTGGCATTCATGAAAGGTCAATTCCCTATAAAAACATCAGGATACTAGCGCTTTATAACGGTTGTGTGAAAGGTTCACATTTCAGAGTCAAAAAGTTCGGGATTGGTAAAGCCTGCCATCACCCGTCCAATGAATGGCTTGGTAATTTCGGCGCGTTCAACAAGGGCTCGCTGGTCAATTGCACTGACAATTGCGCGGGCCGCTTCAAGCGAACGTGGCATACGCAGTACAATATAACTGATCATCGATTCATCGACGGAAATTTGACGATCCAAAAAAAGTTTAACTAACACACCGCGCAACAATGCATCATCAGGTGCTAGGATTGAAACCACGGGCAAGGCATTGAGGCGCGATAGCAAATCAGGAATTTCAAGGTTCCACTGCGATGGAATGGATTGTGCAGTCATCAGCACATGCTGGCCTTGCGCCTTGGCCATGTTCAGCACGTGGAACAAGGCACGCTCATCAAAGGTGTCGATGACCTCGATTGCCAACGACGAATTTTGGACCATGGACTCCAACGTTAGTGAATTGGCTGGCACGAAGTTTGCGCCCGATTTTTGACGCCACACTTCGACCAGATGTGATTTACCACTGCCGGGCGGCCCTGTAATTATGGCCCCATAAGTGGGCCAGTTTGGCCATTGGTCAATCATTTCAACTGCAGCGCTGTTCGAGTGGGTGACCAAGAAATCATCGCGCCCCAGTGCCTGTCGTAATGGCAAATCGAGGACCAGTTGCCGGTTCATTTTTTTATGGCTTTTATGGTGGGCTGCTGCACACCGGTATAGAGCCTGCTTCGCAGATAGCGATCAAGGGCATAACGCACGAACACGCCGGTGGCTGCTGCCATGGGCACGGCAAGAAGCAAACCGAGAAAACCGAAGACATAGCTGAAAGCGAGCAAGGCAAACATCATCCACACCGGGTGCAGGCCAATAGAACCACCCACCAGTCTTGGAGATAGAAAATTACCTTCGAGAAATTGTCCTGCTAGAAACACTCCAATTATAAGTAACACGCTGGTTTCATTGGGCCAGAACTGCACAAGCCCCACACCGATGGCCATGGTGCCACCAATCAATGCGCCGACATAAGGAATGAAACTTAACATGCCAGCGGCAAAACCAATCGCGAGGCCTGATTTCAATCCAACGAGTGACAAGCCGATGGCATAAAAAATGCCAAGCAGCAAACACACGGTGCCCTGCCCGCGAATGAAGCCTGCCATGGCCTTGTCGATATCGCGTGCGATGCTACGCACTTCTTCCAAGTGGTCGCGGGGCAGCCAGCCATCGACTTTGGCAACAATGTGATCCCAATCGGCCAATAAATAAAAGGCTACAATGGGCGTGATGATCATCAGCGAAAGCACATTCATCAAGGCCCGGCCACCCGACCACAATGATGTGAGGAACACGGCTAACCAACTGGCCGCTTTTCCGGCAATGGTAGAAGCTTGGCCCTGAATATCAGTGCCGGAATTGGCCAGCATATCTTTCAAACTTTGCGGGGCCAATTCGTTAAATCGGTCAACCAGGCTTTTGATCAGCGAGGGCAATTCGGTTGCTAGTTTCATGGATTGATCGACAACAACGGGCACAATCATCAAGCCAATGAATACCAATATGAGAATAGCAGCGAGCAAGATGACGGCAGTGGCAGCGACGCGGGGCAGCCCCAGCCTTTCAAGTCGATCGGCAACAGGATCGAGAAAATAAGCTAGAACGAACCCTGCAATGAAGGGCAACAGGATGGCTTGCAGCGACCACAAAACTAAAATCACGCACAAAAAAGCGACCAGCCAAAAGGATACCTGCCTTTGAAGTGTCATGATTTTTTCGCATCCAAATTCATGTGTGACATCCAATTTCGCATATAATAGGCGCCGGATAAGATGGTAAGACCCGCTACAATAATTGTGCCTGCAATCAGCATAGGTTTGGCATTGAGGTTAATACTTAGCGCGCCGAGCACTAACCCCGCAAAAGCAATTTGCACAGCTGTGTTTACTTTGCTGATGGGTAAAGGTTTCATGGTCAAGGGCTTATCGAGTAACCAAGCCAATAACACACCACTGATGATCAGAATATCGCGCGTGATGACAATCAGCACCAACCACGCTGGTAGAACTTTAATGATTCCAAGCGCACCATAAACCGAAACCAAAAGCGCCTTATCAGCAAGAGGATCTAAATAGGCACCGAGTTCAGATTGCAGTTTCCAGCGCCGTGCCAAAAATCCATCAATGCCGTCGCTAATCCCCGCCAGAATAAAGCTCGTAAAAGCCCAACCAAACTCTTCCGAAATCAAAAGCCATATGGTGAAGGGCACCAATAATATGCGGCCAATGGTGATGAGATTTGGAATGTTCATTGCGTTCACAAGGCCTGAATGACCCACGCTCCGCTGGCGCGCGAAAGGCTGAGACCGGAAGATTGCATTGATGATTGCACATCTTCAATGACGCCAGAATAAACCAGCCGCACGGAAGCACCCTGCACGTCCAAAGACGTCACATCCACAGCCACCACGCCCGGTGTTGCCAAAATGCGGGCGCGAAGGCCGTTCCACTGTGAAGGGCCTTCAAAGGGAACTGTAACAGCCACGGATTGTGGGCCAGCGCTGGCAGCTTTGGCGGCTGCGACTTTGGCCTGATCTGATTTGAATTTATCGAGCATCACCTGATGAATGCGTTGGGCGGCAAGAATGGCCGAATCATTGTCAGTGCCAGAATCCGCTGTGTAGACTTTATCGAAAGTCATCTTGCCCAAGGGTGACTGACCAATCATGTGGGCGTGAATGCCACCGCCGGGTGCTGGTTCCGCAAAAGCTACCAACAGTGTTTTCACATCATAACGCCGGCGCAAGGCTTCCAACTTTACAGGATCGCCGTTCACAGCATCCTGAGGGGTGAGAATTGAGCTGTCATCCTGATCTCCGAGTGGAATGATGATTGGAATTTGGGCCTGTTGGGCGTTCAGACTGAGCCATGCTTTGCGCCATGGATTATCCTCCCACAGCACGGGTGCGGTTCCTTGGGCAGCCGTCCAAACGGGCAAAACCAGCATGGCAGGGCCTTGCGCATCGGGCATGGCAATGCCATTGCGTTCAAGAATAGGCTTTATTTTCTCAGGTAAAAACCGCACGGTAAATTTGCCTTCATAGCGGCCAGGGCTGATTTTTTCTTCTTCAATGGAGAGCGATTTAAGCAATGGCACCACCGCCTTGCTATCAAGCTTGCCCATTTCAGCGGCAAATTCTGGGGAACCAAGCTTCTCAGCCAGCATGACGATAGCTTTCATTTGCACTTCTAGCAGGGCCTTTTCCTTGGCGGCGGCGGCGTTTGTATCGGTAATATCTACAGCCACACCCTGCACAGAAAACACGCTGGTTTCCACAGGGCCCGCTGCGAAGGCAAGGCTGGTCAACAGCACGCAAACAAACGCTAAAAATACGGTCTTGATAACTCGCAACATTACGGTCCTTCGGGCTTTATTCTGCTCACGTTTCGGGCTAGTGAACCTCAACGCAAATCGCTTAATACAAAGATTGAGGCAAACTAGCGGCATGGGCGACAGCAAACAAGCCAAACAAAACGGAATAACCTATGCCGATGCTGGTGTGGATATCACAGCGGGCAATGATCTGGTTGATTTAATCAAGCCACTTGCCAAATCTACACGGCGCAAAGGGGCTGATGCAGCCCTCGGCGGGTTTGGTGGATTATTCGATCTGAAAGCCTGCGGCTACAAAGACCCCGTTTTAGTGGCGGCCAATGATGGCGTGGGCACCAAATTAAAAATCGCAATCGACACGGGTTTGCACAAAGGCATAGGCATTGATCTGGTTGCCATGTCGGTGAATGATCTTGTGGTGCAAGGGGCAGAGCCGCTTTTCTTTCTAGACTATTACGCCACTGGAAAACTGGATGTGAAAGCAGCACGCGATGTGATTGCGGGCATTGCCACAGGCTGCAAACAAGCAGGCTGTGCTTTAATTGGCGGTGAGACGGCAGAAATGCCGGGGCTCTATCATGGTTCAGATTATGATCTTGCTGGTTTTGCCGTTGGCGCTGTTGAACGCAAAAAAATTCTTCCCGCCGCTGATGTGGGGCCAGGTGACGTTATTTTAGGGCTGGCCTCTTCCGGCCCACACTCAAATGGCTACTCCCTCATCCGCAAAATTGTCGAGTTGAGTGGCGTGGCTTATGATGCGCCCTCGCCTTTCAGCAAAGGTGAGACATTGGCCGAAGCTTTGCTCACGCCAACACGGATTTATGTGAAGTCTTTGCTGAAAATTTTGAAGACAGGTAAATCTGTAAAGGCTTTGGCGCATATTACGGGTGGCGGGTTTACTGAAAACATCCCGCGTGTTTTGCCGAAAACAACTGTTGCCGAAATCGATTTAACTTCAGTGCCTTATCTCCCCGTGTTCAAGTGGCTTGCGAAGATTGGCGGCACGCCAGAAGCTGAAATGCTGCGCACGTTTAACTGCGGTGTGGGGATGATTGTGGTGGTGAAAGCCAAAGATGCGAAGGCCGTCTCAGCAGCGCTTAAAAAGGCTGGCGAAAAGGTTGTAACTCTCGGCAGCATTCGCAAGCGCAAAGGTAAAGAGGCGCAGGTTAGCTATTCGGGTTCGTTGTGATTAAGAAGCGTGTTGGCGTTCTTATATCTGGTAGCGGTTCCAACATGCATGCACTGGTGAAAGCCTCACGCATTGTTGACTATCGTGCGGAAATCGTCTGCGTCGTCTCGAATAAGCCGGAAGCTGGTGGATTGAAAATCGCTCAGGATGAAGGCATCGCCACCCACGTTGTGAACCACAAAAACTATAGCACGCGCGAAGCCTTTGATGCTGCGTTGAATGACTATCTACAATCGCAAAATCTTGATCTCATTGCGTGTGCGGGTTTCATGCGCATTATGACTCCCGTTCTCATCGCCCCATGGCAAGGCCGCATGATTAACATCCACCCTTCCCTGCTTCCGCTCTATAAAGGCCTGCACACCCATCAACGCGCCATTGATGATGGTCAGAAATTTGGTGGCTGTTCCGTGCATTATGTGACGCTGGAATTGGATGGCGGGCCGCTGATAGCGCAAACGCAGGTGCCTATTTTAAAGGGTGATACGGCTGAGACATTGGCGGCGCGGGTTCTGGTGGAAGAGCATAAGCTTTATCCAGTTGCACTGGCCAAGGTCGCCCAATCACTTGGTGCACGGCAGAAGACTATCCAGTGACGTACTGATTGTTTCATCACTGCGCAAATCAATGTCACGCGTGAGCACGACATATTCACTGTTCTCTGAGCTCAAAACATAAGTGGTAATCAACAGCGGCAATTTGGGAATTGGGTTGTTTGCACAAAATTCTTTAGCGGCAATGCCCATGCTTAAGGAACCTTTTTGTTTTTTTGCTTTTGCCAGAATGGCATCATTGCGAATTTTATTCAGTGTTACCACTTCATTTTCCGGCAATTTATAAACATAAGTTTTGGTGCCTTTCGGGGCACTGGGCAGCCCAACAAAATCTGCCGATGCCATAGATTCCTCTAACCTTACAACACGTTTTTCTTCGGGCTTTTCACCTTGCGTATATGCCAAGTCCATTTGCACGCCACCGGGCATAGGTTTCAAATCATCTGGTATGGTGAGTGCGAAACGAAACAAATGCAAATCTGTGGTCAAGAAATCAATGCGGCTGAGCTTGTAAATTGAGGCGATAGGAATTGAGGTGCAAGCCGAAAGAGCGAATGTGATGCACATGCAGAAAACGCGGACTGAATTGAACATTGAAAGACTCACAAAATTACTTTACAATATTTATTTATTGTTTTATGATAATTTTGTCAAGTTAAACAGGAATCTTAAAATGAACAGTCCAAATCAAAATCGTGCCCGTTTGGAGCAAATCGCGCGTTATGGCGAATGGATTTGCTTGGCGGGCATCCTGCTAGTCGGCGGTTGGAGCTTTTATCTTGTGGCACAGCCCGCAGAAGCGATAGCGGTGATGCAGCGTGGCATTCCGGGCATCATCAATCTTCCAAGCGATGCGATGCTTATGCTGGCAGGCTTGGTCATGCTGCTGCCAGTTACCGTTTTTATTTATGCGCTGTGGCGCGCCCACAGCCTGTTTGGCCTTATTGGCACGGGACATTTTTTGAGCACAACCAGCCAAGGCTTGATGGTGCACTTAGGCAGGCTGGCGATCATTCTGGCAATTCTCGGAATTGTGGCTCACACACTCGTAGTCTTGATTATGACCAGTGCAAATCCGCCGGGGCAAAAGATTTTGCTGATTGAATTTGATTCAAGTTCAATATCCTCCATCATCGTTGCAATTCTGTTGTTTACATTTGCACTGCTGATGAAAGAAACGGCAGCAATCGCTGAAGAAAACAAGAGCTTCATTTAAGCATGGCTATCATTGTCAATTTAGATGTGATGTTGGCCAAACGGAAAATGCGTTCAAAAACTTTGTCAGAATTGGTGGGCATTACAGAGCAGAACATTTCACTTTTAAAATCCGGCAAAGTGCGCGGCATTCGATTTGATACGCTGGAAAGTATTTGCAAAGCGTTGGAATGCCAGCCTGCCGATATTTTAGAATATCGACCAGACTAACTGAACACATCCAATTGAGGTTGGCCCACTTCTTTGCGGATTCCGTCTTGCCACTTTGAAAGCAAAGCTTTGCGGCGCTCTTTATATTTTTCTTTTAACACTTCGCTGGCAATCACACGGTCTGTGCGAAAACTGCGGAACCCTTGGCGCATTTCACACCATGCAATAATAATCCGCTGCGCATCATAATAAGAAATACCGATGGGCCAGATAATACGGCTCGACTCGGCTCCATCTTCAGCACGGTAATGTATGCTCACTTTGTGTTGTTCGCGAATGGCTTTGCGCACAGCAGCCATATCAATGCGGTCCTCCGTGTTCTTAGAAAACGGAGACGCGATAAGCGATGAATCATAGAGAAATGGTTTCAGATTGGCGGGCAACACCGTGCCAATTTTCGCCGCTGTATCCAATGCTGCGCGAGCCAAATCAGGGTCGCCACGCTTGGCCACCCAGCGCAAGCCCAGCATAACGGCTTCAAGTTCGTCGGCTTTAAACATCAGCGGTGGCAGATCATAACCTTCGCCTAACACATACCCCACACCCGCTTCGCCACGAATGGGCACGCCATCAGTGATCAAATCAGCTATGTCGCGGTAGAGTGTGCGCAGTGAGATTTCCAATTCCTCAGCCATCACCCGCCCCGTCACCGGGCGGCGGTGGCGGCGGAGGAGTTGAATCACTCGCAAAAGGCGATCGGCGCGTCTCATAATTTTCGTCTACTGTAAGGCTGCTGACACCCTGTTGTCAGCAGTGTGGCAGTGGCGCAACAATTGGGCAAGTTCATTTCTCTGATTGCAAAGCAAATTGGGCAAGCTAATGATTGGGCAATACACGAGGCAAACAATGACGCATCCTATTATTATCGACACCGATCCCGGCCAAGACGACGCCGTAGCCATTATGATGGCATTGGCCTCACCAGAGCTTGAGGTGCTGGGCATTACGGCGGTGGCAGGCAATGTGCCATTGGCGCTGACAGAACTTAATGCGCGCAAAATTTGCGAGCTTGCGGGCAAACCTGATGTGAAAGTGTTTGCTGGTGCCATTCGCCCGATATTGTGCAACTTGGTTACAGCTGAACATGTGCATGGCAAAACCGGTCTGGACGGGCCCATTTTGCCAGAGCCCAAAATGCAGTTGCAAAAGCAACATGCGGTGGATTTCATTGTCGACACATTGATGGAGCGCCCGGCTGGCACGGTGACGCTGTGCACGCTTGGGCCGCTCACCAATATTGCGCTGGCCCTTATAAAAGAGCCGCGCATTTCATCGCGCATCAAACGCATTGTGGCGATGGGTGGTGGATTTTTTGAAGGCGGCAACATCACCCCTGCCGCTGAGTTCAATATCTATGTTGATCCCCACGCCGCGCGACTGGTGCTGGATGCTGGCATTCCCTTCACGCTTATTCCGCTGGATTGCACACATCAGGCATTGACCACAAAGGCCCGTGTTGAAAAATTTCGCACCATGAAAAATAATTCCGGCCCAGCTGTGGCCCTCATGATGGATTTTTTTGAGCGGTTTGACGTGGAAAAGTATGGCACAGATGGCGGCCCGCTGCATGATCCATGCGTGATTGCGTGGTTGCTGCGGCCTGAGCTTTTCACTTCTCGTGATGTGAATGTGGTGGTGGAATGCGAAAGTCAGTTGACCATGGGTATGACGATTGTGGATTGGTGGCGCGTAACAGACCGGAAACCCAATGCCACAGTATGCCGTGGCATAAATTCTGATGGGTTCTTCGATTTATTGACCGAACGCTTGGCGAAATTGGCTTAGGCGGCCAACACTGCCACGGGTGCCAAGATCGCCAAAACAAGACCTGCTGCTAAAAACAACATCAAAAGGCGGCCACGTTTTCTGTCTCTATCACTCATAATCAAGCTTGTGGCCCGATTCTGGGGGAGAGGAAAATGATTCTTTTCAAGCACTTGCGCCGCCGTCAACATGGTTAATAACCTCTTAACAAAGGTCCAACCTTTGTCGCCATTGTAAGTCATAACGCGGATAACCGACAAAAGTTCGACAGGAGTTGGGCCATATTGTGTGTTAAACGAGGTTTATCCGTGTACGGATGAGTGGATGCTGAAGAATGCGTTCATGTGGGATTCATGTTTCTTCAACTGATCCATCCGCAACGCGGGGAAGGTGGCGCAAAGCGCCGGATGGGGTAGCTCGGGCTAAAATATTGGATACGGAGCTCCCCACCCGTCTCGCTCCGCGATCCACCCTCCCCGCTCCGCGAGGAGGGATAAAAAAGAGATTAAGCCTTTTTCATCCACACGCGATTATCGTGATAACTGCCACCCCCTGCAGGGGCTGGTTGGTCTGAACCAGTGAGAGTGTTGATGCCACAGCCATCTTCATAGGCGATGTTTGGCCACAGACCCTCGGCAATCAAAACACCACGCCTTTGGCCTTCATGGGTTTTTGCGTGGAGTGTCACCTGTCCTCTGGCACTGCCGAGTTTCACCCTATCACCATCACTTAATCCGTGTGCGGATAAATCTTCGGGGTGCACCAAAACTGTAGGCCTGCCTTCGCGCCTTTGACTAGAAGGCGTTTCATTGAATGTGGAGTTCAGGAATGTGCGCGCGGGGCTGGTGGCCAAGCGGAAGGGAAATTGTTCATTGGCCACTTCAATGGCAGTGTAATAATCCGGAAATTCTGGCAGGTCATCATAGGGGCCAAGCTGGCCTGTGGGCGATAAGAACGATGCCTTTTTCCAATCTGGCTTGAAATGATATTTGCCATCGGAGTGGCCGAAGCCTTTGATGAAATGCGCGGTTTCAAAATCAGGTTGCACGTCCACCCAGTTTTCTTCATCGAGAACATCAAGCCCTGGACGATGAGTGTCACGCAATGTCTGATCGATAATTTCGCGCGGGGACATTTCAAAACCTTTGTGAACAGCGCCCACACGTTTGGCGATTTCAGAAATTACGTCATGATTGCTGCGGCACTCACCGGGCTCATTCACCAGCTTACGGCCAAACAAGATGTGCTGGTGACCCCCGCCTTGATATATATCGTCATGCTCTAAAAACATCGTGGCCGGCAAAAGCACATCGGCATATTTTGCCGTTTCAGTGATGAACTGCTCATGCACACAGACGAATAAGTCTTCACGTGCAAAGCCCTGCTTCACTTTATTCTGATCGGGTGCAATGGAAACCGGATTGGTATTTTGAATGAGCATGGCCATCACAGGCGGGCCCCCTTGGAGATCGTGTGGATTGCCCAGTAATGCTTCGCCCACGCGGGCTTGATCCATAACTCGGAATTTTCCTTTGGCGGCGTCCTTGCCTTCAATCAGCGTTTTGTTCCATTTGAAAATGCCACTGTTGGAATGCAGTGCACCACCGCCTTCAATTAGCCAAGCACCAGTGACAGCGGGAATTGATGTGACCGCGTGCATGTTCACTGCGCCATTGCGCGAGCGGGCAAAACCATAGCCAATCCGGAAATAGGTTTTGGGCGTTTCGCCGATGAGTTTGGCAAAGGCTTCAATTTCCGATACCGGGCAGCCACAAATTTCCGCCGCCCATTTTGGCGTTTTATCTTTCAGGTGCGCTTCAAGCTCACGCGGATGATCCGTGTACTGATTTAAATAATCCCAGTTGGCATGGCCATCACGAAACAGCACATGCATTAAAGCGCAAGCCAGCGCCCCATCGGTGCCGGGCTTTATCAGCAATTTAATGTCGGCGGCCTTCATGGTGCCGGTTTCATAGATATCCACGCAAGCCAATTTCGCAGCCCGCGTTTTGCGGGCAATGCCAATATGCGTCATCACATTCACTTGGGTGTTCACCGGGTTGCCGCCCCACACCACAATGAGATCAGATTTCTGCATCTCACGCGG
>JANYHE010000007.1 GCA_025359215.1 Hyphomicrobiales bacterium | reverse complement strand
TTTGAAATTTGTCTCAATCGACGGCGAGCGTTTGAAGGTGGAACCACTGGCCGGATTCACGGCACTTGATTTGCAAACTTATATGGTCAATCACCAATTGCCTTCACACCCTCTGAAGTTGGCTGGCTATCATTCGATTGGCTGTATGCCTCTCACGTGCACCGCCCCAGGTGGCAGCGCTGATAATCCACGCGCTGGCCGCTGGATGGGCACTGATAAAATTGAATGTGGAATTCATTTTTCAGCGAATGGAAAAATTATCCGTTCCGAAATTAGGCAAAACGCTTAATCGACTTTCAGAGAGAACTTCAATGTCACAGTTTTGGTCGTTTGCAATAGTTGGTTTTTTTGCGCAACTTATTGATGGAACCTTAGGAATGGGGTTTGGCATCATTTCGTCATCAGTTCTTTTGGCTCAAGGAATACCGCCCGCGCTTGCTTCGGCAAGTGTGAATGCCGCGAAGCTTCCCACCACATTCACTGCAGCAGTTTCGCATTTTCTGAACAAAAACCACACATGGGAACTTCTGTTGGCGCTTTGTCTGTTTGGCTCCTTGGGCGGGTTCGCAGGGGCCATGTTACTGACGAGTCTAAAGGGAAAAATTCTATTTCATCTTATCAATGCCTATTTGCTGAGCATTGGTGCGCTGATTATTTATCGTGGCTTTCGCAATGTCCTGCCGCATAATTTACCGAAGTGGTTTGCAAGGATTGTTGGTTTTGGTGGCGGCCTTGTGGAGGGCATTGGCGGAAGCTGGGGACCCATTGTTACCACTGGTTTGCTCGGTGCTGGCGTTGAAAGTCGCTATGCAATTGGGGCGACAAACATTGCTGAGTTTGCCGTGAGCCTTGCAGTGTTCTTGTCGTTTGTTTTTGCGTTTTTAATTGGCCATTGGCAAGGTGGGGCCGATTGGCAAACCGTGTTCTTGCCCGTTCTTGGATTGGTGGTCGGTGGATTGCCTGCCGCACTGGCTGGCGGATGGCTCTCAAAGATAGCCCCACGACGCGAACTGACCATTGTGGTTGGCATGTTGGCCATGGCGATTGGCACATTCAGGATTGTGACGGGCTAACTCAGCCCGTCAGCGCTTGCTTCACATCATCCAATATATCTTTAATGTCTTCTAAGCCTACGGAAAGACGCAGCATTCCGTCGGTAATGCCCATCATAGCACGGGCTTCTGGCCCGATGTTTCTGTGTGTCGTTGAGGCAGGATGCGTCATCAAAGATTTTGCGTCGCCAAGATTATTTGAGATATCCACCAGCTTTAGGCGGCGCAACACATCAAACGCTTTGGCTTTGCCACCTTCCACTTCGAACGTCACCATGGTTCCCCCCATGGCCATTTGCTTTTTTGCCAGTGCCGCTTGGGGGTGACTATCTAAATGTGGATAGAGCACTCGGCTGACCACTTTGGTGGCACCCAAATGTTCGGCAACAGAATGTGCAGAATTGCTCTGCGCTTCAACACGCAATTTCATCGTTTCGAGGCCCTTGAGTAGCACCCAGGCATTAAACGGAGAAATTGACGGACCTGTATGACGAAGGAAGGGTTTTAGTTGTTCTTCTTTAAATTTCTTAGTTGAAACGATGGCCCCACCCAACACGCGGCCCTGCCCGTCCATATGTTTGGTTCCTGAGTAAACAATAACATCGGCACCAAACAGTACTGGTTTTTGCAAAATAGGGGTTGCGAAAATGTTATCAACTACAACATTAATTCCAGCTTTATTGCCAAGCTCGCAAACAGCTGCCAGATCAATAATATCCAGCGTGGGGTTTGATGGTGTTTCCAAGAACAGGCATTTGGTTTGTGGTGTAATTGCCGCTGCCCAGGCTTCCAAATCACCACCATCCACTAGAGTGTGCGTAATGCCGAAGCGTGGCAATATGCTGGTGATCACTTGATAGCACGAACCGAACAACGCTTTCGAAGAAACAACGTGATCGCCTGCCTTTAATTGGCAAGCAAGCGCACCAAATACTGCGGCCATGCCTGAGGCAACACCATAACAAGCCTCAGCTCCTTCGAGCAGCGCCAGGCGTTCTTCAAACATCGTAACGGTGGGGTTGCCATAGCGGCCATAAACATAGCCATCATCTTCCCCCATGAATCGCTTTTCAGCGGTTTCAGGCGCGTCATAGACATAACCTGATGTAAGAAAGAGAGCTTCTGAGGTTTCACCATAAGCCGTGCGGTCCAAACCGCCGCGCACCAATTTTGTCGCGTCACCCCACTGTGGAGCGTTTTTGGTCCTCGTCTTTTTCGTCATTAGCTTTGAACCCAAGGAAGACCAGCGGCTTTCCAGCCATTTACTTTAGCCCGGTGGCCAACGGCATCTTTGTCACCTTCGAAGCCCTGCGCCACATTCCAACAATTGGTGAAGCCTGCTGCAGTCAATGCATTGGCAGCAGATGCGGAGCGTGCACCAGAGCGGCAGATACATAATATTTCTGAGTCCATGGGCAGGCCCATGGCTTGAACCTCTTCAACAAATCGAGCGTTCACATCCATCGAAGGATAGACCTGCCACGAAAGCCTCACCAAACGATCGACCTGCGGCACGCCTACAAATGTCCATTCTGGTTGAGTGCGCACATCAATTAAAACTGCGGCTGAATTTCCCTTCAGACGTTGATGGGCTTCGGATGGTGGAATGTCACCTTGATACATTGTCTTGGTCCTAGTGAATTTGTTGCACCTTAGCGAAAGGTCTTTGCACTCGCAAAGGAAAATCGGTTCTGGCACTATGAGCGATAAGTGCAATTTACTAACCTCAAATTTTAATTTTCAGGTGCCCCATGATGAAACAACTCCCCAAACAAGCTGATGTCGTGATTATTGGGGGCGGTATTGTGGGTTGCTCGATTGCTTATCATCTCACCAAAATTGGCATTACTAATGTTGTGGTCTTGGAACGTAAGCAACTCACCTCTGGCACCACATGGCATGCCGCCGGATTGGTGGGCCAACTTCGGGCTTCACGCAATTTAACGGAACTTGCAAAATATACTGCAGGTTTGTTTGAAGGTTTGGAAAAAGAAACGGGGCAAGCTACGGGTTTCAAACAAAACGGATCAATTTCTCTGGCGCTCAATGATGGCCGCTATGAGGAACTTCTACGTGGCGCATCAATGGCTAAAAATTTCGGCTTAGACGTGCAAGTGATTTCACTCGGAGAAATTAAAGAACGGGTTCCGGCTTACAATTTGGATGGTGTAAAAGGTGGCGTGTTTTTGCCCAAAGATGGTCAGGTTAATCCCATTGATGTGACGCAAGCCTTGGCGGCGGGTGCGCGCAGCCGTGGCGCACAGGTTTTTGAAAACGTGAAGGTTACACGTATTCTTACTGCTGAAGGCAAAGCCAATGGCGTTGAAACCACACAAGGCACCATCATGGCTGATAAAGTCGTGGTAGCTTCGGGCATGTGGTCGCGTGAACTTGGCCGCAGTATTGGTGTTAATATTCCTCTTCACGCTTGCGAGCATTTTTATATCGTTTCTGAACCCATCGCTGATTTACCCCGCAACATGCCCATTGTTCGTGTGCCTGATGAGTGCACTTATTATAAAGAAGATGCCGGAAAACTGATGGTGGGTGCGTTTGAACCTGTCGCCAAGCCATGGGGCGGCGGCGGCATTGATGATGAACATGCATTTGTGACCCTGCCCGAAGATATGGATCACTTCGAACCGATCTTGGAAAAGGCAATCAATCGGGTGCCGCTGCTGGAGACTGCCGGCATTCAATTGTTTTTCAATGGCCCTGAAAGTTTCACGCCTGATAATCGTTATTATTTGGGCGAGGCGCCCGAAGTGAAAAACCTTTTCGTGGCGACAGGATTTAACTCAATCGGTATCCAGTCTTCTGGTGGTGCTGGATTAATGTTGGCGGATTGGATCAAGAATGGTCACCCACCGATGGATTTGAACGGCATTGATGTAAGGCGCATTCATCCATTTCAATCTGTCAAAAAATATGTGCATGACCGCGTGACTGAATCGCTCGGCTTGCTCTACGCCATGCATTGGCCTTACCGCCAAGCTGAAACGGCTCGGGGGGTGCGGCGCTCGCCATTTCATCAGTATACGGAGAAATTAGGAGCAGTATTCGGTGAAATAAACGGCTGGGAGCGTCCCAACTGGTATGCGCGGGATGGCGTGAAAGCAGTCTACGAATATTCATATGGCCGTCAAAATTGGTGGCCCTGCGCGGAACATGAAGCCAAAGCTTTGATGAATGATTGCGTGTTTTTTGATCAATCGTCATTTGCAAAATATCAAGTTGAAGGTCGCGACGCTTGTGCAGTTTTAAATAACATCAGTGCCAATAATGTGGATGTTGAACAAGGTCGGATTGTTTACACACAATGGCTCAACGAGCGTGGCGGCATAGAGGCTGACTTGACGATTACAAGATTGGCAATCGACAAGTTCTTAGTTGTAACAGGTGCCGTGCCCCAAACGCGCGATATGGCTTGGTTGAAACGCAATACACCCTTCGACGCGCACTGTGTTGCTACCGACATCACATCAGGCTTGCCGATGCTAACTATTATGGGACCCAAGTCACGCGCTCTATTGCAAAAAGTCTCAGGAGCAGATCTTGCGAACGATGCATTCCCATTTGGCACTTCGCAAGAAATTGAAATTGGTTATGCCCGCGTTCGCGCCAGCCGCATTACTTATGTGGGTGAATTGGGTTGGGAACTTTATATGCCAACTGAATTTGCGGCACATGTGTTTGAAACCATTCAGGCGGCAGGTGTTGAATTCAATCTCACGCCCGCCGGAATGCACACCATGAATAATGGCCGCATGGAAAAGGCTTACCGCCATTGGGGCCATGATATTTCTGATGAAGAAACACCGCTTGAAGCTGGTTTAGGATTCGCAGTGGCGTGGGATAAACCCGGTGGATTTATCGGTCGCGAGGCGTTGTTGAAACAAAAGACCCTGCCCGCTTTGCCAAAACGCATGGTGTGCATTGCTTTGCATGATGACAGCACCACGGCACCGATGATTTATCACGAGGAACCTCTTTATCGGAACGATGTAATTGTAGGATCAACGACGTCAGGTGCGTGGGGGCACCGTGTTAATAGATCTCTAGGGCTAGGTTATGTTAAAAACATTGAAGGTGTCACCAAGGAATGGATTGAGAGCGGCATTTGGGAAGTGGAGTTAGCGTGGAAGCGCTATCCGGCAAAAGTTCAGCTGGGAAGTTTCTATGATCCAAAGGGTGAGCGTATAAAAGCCTGATCGCACTCACAATCATTTGAACACTCAGTTCACTATTTATTATAGCTCTGTGTTTACGATTTGGCGTGGAGAAAACCATGCCCGCAAACACAGAAATTCGACTAGCAGAGCTATTGGGTGCACTGAGTCATGCACTTGATTTGACCGAAGGCCAGACCGCCGGGCATTGTGTTCGCAGTTGTTGGATTGGCATGCAAATGGCTTCTGCATTAAAACTCGACGAGAAGCAGAGCTGGGACCTTTATTACACGTTGTTGTTGAAAGATTTAGGGTGCAGCAGCAATGCAGCGCGCATCTGCGAGCTTTATCTGGTTGATGATCGGAGCTTCAAAACAGATTTTAAACGCATTGATGGCAGCCTGCCGCAGGCACTTCGGTTCGTGCTTTCACACACGGGTTTGAAGTCTGGGCTGGCAGAACGGTTTCGCGCCATCATTCATATTTTTCAAAATGGTGGCGAAATCTCGAATGAACTTATCGCCACAAGATGCCAGCGCGGTGCTGATATTGCGCGCAAAATGCGCTTTGGTGAAAATGTTGCCAATGGCATTTCCTCCCTTGATGAACATTGGGATGGACGCGGCAAGCCACAGCAACTGGCGGGTTTGGAAATCCCCCTCTTTTCCCGCATTGCCCTGTTATGCCAAGTGGTGGATGTGTTTCAAATGGCGGATGGGCCAGAAGCCGCACGCAAGGAAATTGAGAATCGCAAGGGAACTTGGTTTGATCCTGAATTGGTGGCTGTGTTTGATCGCATTTCAAAAGGATCCCTATTTTGGGATTCTCTTAACGGCGCTGACGTTCAAGAATTAATTTATGAGTTTGAACCAGCACAACACATCACTATCGTGGATGATGATTATTTGGATGATATTGCAGCAGGCTTTGCTGAGGTTGTCGATTCAAAAAGTCCATTCACCAGTGGTCATAGCAATCGTGTGACTCTTTATTCTGATTTGATTGCTGAGGATTTGGGGTTTAGTTTAGAACGGCGTCGATGGCTGAAACGTGCTGCCCTTTTGCATGATATTGGCAAACTGGGCGTGAGCAACACCGTTCTCGACAAGTCGTCAAAACTTGATGCTGAAGAATGGGCGCAAATGCAACGCCACGCTGAATATAGTGAAAAGATCCTCAGCCAAATATCGGCTTTCAAGGATTTGGCTCCCATTGCTAGTGCTCACCATGAAAAACTAAATGGTTCGGGTTATCCGAAAGGCCTGAAGGGCGAGGAAATCAAAATCGAATCTCGCATTTTGGCGGTGGCCGATATTTTTGATGCACTCACGGCCGATCGACCATATCGCAAGGCCATGAGTGTTGATAAGGCTCTGGCGATTATGGCTGAAGACGTTGGCACCGCATTAGACAAGCGCTGCTTCACTGCCTTGCTGAATTCGTTGCAGAAAACAGGTTTGCAAGCGGCTTAGTGCGGAGCGTTCGTCGAATTGTCAAAATTGTTCTTTATTCCGAACGATTGGCGCACTATATTGTGTGCATAGAAACTCAATGGAGGCCGACATGACTTTACAACTTGGTGATATTGCTCCCGATTTTGAAGCGGACACAACTGAAGGCCGGATTCATTTCCACGAATATATAGAAGGTTCGTGGGCGATGATTGTGTCGCATCCAAAGGATTTCACGCCCGTTTGCACCACCGAACTGGGTTCCATGGCGCTCAAAAAGCCTGAATTTGATAAGCGTGGTGTTAAAATGATCGGCATTTCTGTTGACAGTGTTGATGATCATTTGCGCTGGAAAAAAGACATCAAGGACGTAACAGGTGCCGACGTCAGCTACCCTATGATTGGTGATAGCGACCTGACAGTGGCTAAACTTTACGGCATGATCCATCCCAATGCTTCGGGCAATGCTAAAAGCCGCACAGCTGCTGATAACGCCACAGTGCGCAACGTTATGATTATTGGCCCAGATAAGCGGATCAAATTGATACTCACTTATCCGATGAGCACTGGGCGCAATTTCGATGAGATCTTGCGCGTGGTGGATTCATTGCAACTGACTGCGACAAAATCTGTGGCTACGCCCGCCAATTGGAAACAAGGTGAAGATGTGATCATTCTTGGTTCCGTGTCAGATGAAGCCGCGAAGGAGAAATTCCCGCAGGGCTGGAAAACTGTGAAGCCTTATTTACGCATCGTAAAACTCTAACTTTACAAACTCTCTCAAAAATTCAACCCCGGACTAAACTCCGGGGTTTTTGTTTGTGCAGTTTTCATCTATGATAAATCAACAAGGAATTTCAAATGCCCCTCCTCAACAATGCCCTCGAAATTCAAACTGTAGCGACCGCTTGGCGTCGCTACCTGCATCAAATTCCAGAACTGCAATATGATGTTTTTGAAACGGCAAAATTTATAAGCGAAAAACTGAAATCATTTGGTTGTGATGAAGTGGTAACAGGTATTGGGCGCACGGGTGTTGTTGCAATTATTCGTGGTCGCAACGGCGATGGCCAAACAATTGGCCTGCGTTCTGACATGGACGCACTTCCTATTGTTGAAGCGACCGGACTTGAATATGCATCTAAGACTTCGGGTAAAATGCATGCCTGTGGCCATGATGGCCATTCTGCCATGCTGCTTGGTGCCGCCAAACATTTGGCAGAGACACGGAATTTTTCAGGTTCGGTTGCGCTCATTTTCCAACCTGCCGAAGAAGGCGGTGCCGGTGGCAAAGCCATGGTGGACGATGGCATGATGGACCGCTTCAAAATTTCTCGTGTGTTTGGAATGCACAATTTGCCGGGATTGCCTCTGGGTTCATTCGCAGCCTGTGAGGGCCCAATCATGGCCGCTGCCGATAAATTTGACATGGTTATTACCGGTCGTGGTGGGCATGCGGCAATGCCACATCAAACGATTGATCCGATTGTTGCGGCATCACAATTAGTCACGGCACTGCAATCTATTGTATCCCGCAATACCGATCCATTAGCGTCGCTTGTCATATCGGTGACAAAATTTCATGCAGGCGATGCCTATAATGTGATTCCACAAAAAGCCGAGATCGCAGGCACAGTTCGCACTTTACAACCCGTGATGCGCGACACCGCTGAGCGCCGGATCAAGGAAACTGCGGCAGGCATTGCTTTAGCTTCTGGCGTTGAAATTGCTGTCGATTATCAGCGTTATTATCCTGTAACCGTCAATCACGCGGATGAAACCAAACTGGCCATGGAAGCTGCTCGCGATGTTGCTGGAGCAAAGCAAGTGAATGATAGTCTTGATCCGATGATGGGAGCTGAAGATTTTTCATTCATGCTTGAAGCTAGGCCCGGCTCTATGATCTTTATGGGCAATGGCGATAGTGCCGGCCTTCACCACCCAAAATATAATTTCAACGATGAAGCCATTGGCCATGGCGTGAGCTATTGGGTGCGGCTGGTGGAAAAGGCTCTCGCCTAGAGCAATTTTGACTTTTTGTATAAAAAGTCAAAACGCTTTAAGCCCACCAGTTCTTTGCTGTGAAAGTTCCAGCAGCCTGCTCGATCACGGCAGCTGTTTGGAACAGAGTTTCTTCATCAAATGGTTTACCAATAAGCTGCAGCCCCAATGGCAAGCCTTCAGATGATAATCCTGATGGAACCGCAATGCCGGGCAAGCCCGCCATGTTTACAGTCACAGTGAAAATATCATTCAAATACATTTGCACCGGATCGGTAATTTCACCGGGTGCGAATGCGGCTGATGGTGTTGCAGGTGTCAGCACCACATCTACCTTGCTCCAAGCTTCATCAAAGTCACGTTTAATCAGTGTACGGACTTTTTGAGCCTTTACATAATAGGCATCGTAGTAACCTGCCGAGAGAACATAAGTGCCAACCATCACCCGGCGCTGCACTTCGCGGCCAAAACCCGCGGCACGGGTTTTTTCGTAAGTGTCAATCAGATCATCACCGGGTATGCGCAACCCATAACGCACACCGTCGTAACGTGCGAGGTTGGATGATGCTTCAGCAGGCGCCACTATGTAATAGGCAGGCAGCGCATATTTTGTGTGCGGCAATGAAATTTCCACAATCTCAGCGCCCTGCTCTTTCAACATTTGCGCACCACGTTCCCACAGCGCGTTGATTTCAGGCGCTAGACCTTCTGCGCGATATTCCTTTGGAATGCCAATGCGCAATCCTTTGATGGATTTACCAATTGCTTTTTCATAATCTGGCACCGGCAAATCAATCGACGTTGTATCTTTCAAATCTACTGAAGCCATGGCCTTCAGCATGATGGCCGCATCGCGCACGTCACGCGTGATAGGCCCCGCCTGATCGAGCGATGATGCGAAAGCCACCGTTCCCCAGCGCGATACACGGCCATAAGTTGGTTTGATACCAACTGTGCCCGTGAAAGCTGCTGGCTGACGGATAGACCCGCCTGTATCAGTGGCTGTTGCGGCCGCGCAGATATGCGCCGAGACGGCCGTGGCCGAACCGCCGGATGAACCGCCGGGCACCAATGATTTGTTTGAATTGTGCCTGCGCCAAGGGTTTGTAACACCACCATAATAACTAGTCTCGTTGGACGAACCCATGGCAAATTCATCCATGTTCAGCTTGCCGAGCATAACCGCGCCCGCATCCCACAAGTTCTGGGTGACGGTGGATTCATAACCAGGTTTGAAGCCATCTAAAATATGACTGCAAGCTTGGGTGTGAACACCCTTTGTGGCGAACAGATCTTTAATGCCAAGCGGAATTCCTTCAAGGGCTCCGCCCTCCCCCTTGGCCAATTTAACGTCGGAAACTTTTGCCATGGCGCGGGCTTGTTCTGGCGTTTCAGCCACATAGGCGTTCAAAGTTTTGGCTTTTTCGATGGCCGAAATATAGGCCTCGGTCAGCTCCATGGCGGATATTTCGCGGGCCTGCAATTTGGCGCGGGCTTGGGCAATTGTGAGGGCTGTTAACGTCATTCGACTACTTTCGGAACCATAAAGAAATCATCTTCGGAAGCGGCGGCACTTTGCGTGACAGCTTTGGCATAACCACCATCGGTCACCACATCGGCGCGCAAGCGCATGTCAACTTCAACCACGGAAGTGAGCGGCATTACATTATCAACATTCACTTCATTGAGTTGCTCAACAAAGTTCAAAATCACATTTAACTCACCAGCAAGTCGGGGCAGTTCTGAATCGGCCACTTTAATGCGGGCCAATCTGGCCACACGCCGCACGGTTTTTTCGTCAACAGACATAGAAGATTCCTATTTGAATTTGGCGCTGAATAGCATCCCCTTAGCGCAGCTGCAACTTGGCAATCTCGCGGCCTTGGGCGTCGAAATTTTCTTCGCTCAGCCATGCTTCAAAACCCTTACGCACCGATGGCCATTCAGTGTCCAGCATCGAGAACCAAGCTGTGTCACGGTTGCGGCCTTTGATGATGAAATGTTGGCGGAAAATACCTTCAAATGTAAAACCATAGCGCGCCGCCGATCGGCGGGATGGGGCGTTCAAAGCATCACATTTCCATTCCAAGCGGCGAACCCCAAGATCATCAAAGCAATGGCGCATCATCAAATAGATCGCCTCGGTGCCCTCACGGGTGCGCTGCAGAGCGGGCGACAGCCAGATGTTGCCAATTTCAATTGCGCCGTTAGCAGGATCTGCCCGCATAAACGCGCCCATACCCAACGCTTCGCCAGTGCTGCGGTTTACGAATGCATAAAACCATGGGTCTCGTGCTGTTTGTTTTTCTCGCAACCAGGTGGTGAAAGCCTCTTCCGTGTCGAAGGGACCATAAGCCATGTAGGTCCAGAGGCCATCATCTTTACCTCTGATAGAAGCGTACAATGACTTAGCATGGCGTTCGACTTGAATTGGGTCCAGCCTGATCCAACGGCCCGGAATGGGGCGAAGGTCTGGTACAGTGCCTGGGGGCAATGGATCAACAATAGGGCCGACGGGGGTTTTGGTCATCAGAGCTTCTTAGTGCGACTTATTTGCCAGACCAAGAAAAAACGCTAAGACCAGCGCATGTCCAATCTTCTAGATGCTGCCTTGCCCGTAATTGCTGCCGTGCCCATGAACAAGCGGCTTATGGCTTTGGACTTGGGTAGTAAAACCATCGGCGTGGCCACGGCTGATTACACACGCCAATTGGCCACACCGCGCCATACCATTAGACGCACCAAATTTACGCCGGATGCCCAAAGCCTGATAAAATTTGCCGCTGCCGAAAACATCGGCCTTATTGTCTTAGGCCTGCCGCTGAATATGGATGATACCGAAGGCCCGCGCTGCCAATCCACCAGAACCTTTGCGCGGAATTTCGGCAAGCTTTCGCCGCTGCCGATTATTTTTTGGGATGAACGACTTTCAAGCTTCGAAGCAGAACAGCAAATGATCGAAGCTGGAATGCGCCACGAAAAGCGGCAGGCCAATATCGATAAATTAGCCGCAGCAATTATTTTGCAAAGCCTGCTGGATGCGCTGCGTTAACTGCGCTTCACACCAAACATTTTTCCATCTGGTTTTTTGATGAACAAGTTGGCCAGCGCGTCATTCACGTTATCAACTGTGAACTGCGGCTTTATCTCCTCAAATTTGCACGAAGCCAAAACTTGTTCCACGATAAATTTTGGTTGGAAATAAGCCAGTGGCGCACCGTTGGTTCGAATGCCATCGATGATAAGTTTGTAAATTTCCTGCGTCAGTGCAAGGCCACTTTTCTTGGCCATGCTTACGAACACTTTTATGAACAGGTCTTCCGGTGGTTCAACAGTTTCAAGCTTATAGCCAATGCGGCGTTGGAATGCGGGGTCCATCAAATCATCAGGATGCATGTTGGTTGAAAAGATCACAATTTCATCAAACGGGATCATGATGCTTTTGCCGGAATGGGTGGTGAGATAATCCACACGGCTGTTCAGCGGCACAATCCAGCGGTTCAGAATATCTTCCGGTTTGGCGCGTTGGCGACCGAAATCGTCGATCAAAAAAGTGCCGTTCAATGCTTTGATGTGCAGCGGCGCTTCATAGAATTTGGCAACCGTGTTATATTTCAGATCGAGCATTTCGATGGTCAATTCGCCACCGGTGATCACCATAGGCCGATAACAAGCTACCCAGCGCATATCAACGCGGCTGCGGCGCAAATTGTTGCCGCCAGATTGATCAGAAACTTCTTCCACTTTTTGATGGATGGTGGGGTCAAACACCTTCATCACTTCGCCATCAATATCCACACAGTAAGGCACATAAATGACGTTTTGAAACACCTTGCCCACAATTTCTGCAACAGTGGTTTTGCCATTGCCGGCCGGACCATAGATCAAAATGGCATTGCCCGAATTGATAGCTGGGCCCAAACGGCTGATGAAACGATCTGTCATCACCAAGCCGTTAAACGCCTCGTCTAACATGGAGCGGGTGACGTGCTCATTGGTCACGCGCTGCATTTGAATGCGCTCTTGAAAGTCACTGAGCGAAACAGGCGCTGGCCCAAAATATTGGCCGCGCTTCATCACATCCACCGCCCATTCGCGCCCCGCCCGCGTGAGCGATAAGCGCAACTCCGCCATTGATCCCCCGACCGATGATGAGGCCAATGCCTCGACGAGTTTTCGTTCCTTAGCTTCCTGCATCAGATTATTTATGATGGAGCTTGAAAGTTTCAGCGCTTCTGCAATTTGCGAGGCTGTTTCCAAGTTCTCGGTATACATGCCCTTGATGGCCAATTCGAGCAGGAAGGCCGCGTCGATGCCTGTTTCAGTAATGGATAGTGGCGCTTGCGGCGCCTGCTCCAGCACCCGGTCTATTTGTTCTTTGGTCAACAGGCCCAGCGCAACAATGCTATCACCCAAGCGCCCACCATTGGCGGCCTGATGTTCGCTGGCCCGGTTGATGTCATCCGCAGAAATCAAACCCTTAGCGACCAGAATATTGCCTAGTTTCATATTTCACACCCAAAAAGCCTGCAATCGCAAGCAACCAAGGCATGCGGATCGTGGATCAATAACAAGGCTTTGAGACTAAACTGAATGGGTGAATTATGTGTTATTGCATTTTTAAAAAACGATCGAAAATTCCACTAATCATTCTTTATCCACAGCCCTTGCACCCGCTTCACATCCGCCTTATGCAACGCTTTTAATGACAACGCGCAATCCCCGCCCTCGCCTGTTCAAGTCCTCGCATCTTCTGGGGATCAGCGATCTTTCTCCATTTGAAGTTCCCACACTGCTTGATCTGGCGGACACTTATGTTGAGATGAACCGCGGCAATGAAAAGCGTCATGCTATTCTCACTGGCCTCACGCAGGTTAACCTTTTTTTCGAAGCCTCTACACGCACGCAAAGTTCGTTTGAAATTGCGGGAAAGCGGCTGGGCGCTGATGTGATGAACATGGCGGTTTCCACTTCGTCGATCTCCAAGGGCGAGACGGTTTTGGATACGGCTATGACCATTAATGCCATGCATCCGGATTTTCTGGTGGTGCGGCATCAATCTTCTGGCACGGTGGAATTGCTGGCGCAGAAAGTTTCGTGTGCGGTGATCAATGCGGGCGATGGCCAGCACGAGCACCCCACGCAGGCGCTGCTGGATGCGCTCACCATCCGGCGCAAGTTTGGAAAACTTGAAGGGCTGACAGTGGCCATTTGTGGCGATGTGCTGCATTCACGCGTGGCGCGGTCTAACATTCAGTTGCTCACAAAAATGGGGGTTCGCGTTCGTGTGGTGGCCCCCTCCACATTGTTGCCATCGGGCGTTGAGAATTTTGGTGTGGAAGTTTTCCGCAATATGAAAGATGGACTGGACGGCGCTGATGTGGTGATGATGTTGCGCCTGCAGCTGGAGCGCATGTCTGGCGCGTTTGTGCCGTCGCAGCGCGAATATTATCATTTTTATGGCCTTACTGAAGAGAAGCTTGCTTACGCAAAATCCGGTGCCATGGTGATGCACCCCGGCCCGATGAATCGCGGAGTTGAGATTGATTCTATTGTGGCTGATGGTGCGCAATCCGTCATTCGCGAACAGGTGGAAATGGGTGTGGCGGTGCGCATGGCGGTGCTGGATGCGCTGTCTCGTAACAAGGAGCGTGCGCAATGAAACCAAATCGCCGCGCTTATGTGAATGCCCATCTTATCTCCCCACAACAGGGGTTAAACGGTGTTGGCGGTTTGCTGGTTGAGGATGGTTTGATTTTAGCGGTGGGGCCGCAGGTGACTGCTGAAATGGTTGGTGCCGCCACGGCGATTACGGATTGCAAAGGCAAGCTGTTGATCCCTGGGCTGATTGACATGCGCGTGTTTACTGGCGAACCCGGATCAGAATATCGCGAAACTTTGGCTACCGCTTCGGAGGCTGCAGCGGCCGGTGGGGTGACCACCATGATTGTGATGCCGAACACGCAACCAGTGATCGATGATGCCGCGATTGTGGATTATATTTTACGCCTCGCAAGGGACACGGCTTTGGTGCGGGTGCACCCCATGGCGGCGATCACTAAAGGATTACATGGCGAATTAATGAGCGAGATTGGACTTGTGCAGGCCGCAGGGGCTGTGGCTGTGACCGATGGCACTAAAGCCGTGAGCAACGCCAACATGTTCCGCCGCGCTCTCCTGTATGCCCGCGATTTTGACATGCTGGTGGTGCAGCATGTGGAGGAGCCAACGCTGGCTTCGGGTGTGATGAATTCTGGCGAGGCCGCTTCGAAACTGGGCCTTTCTGGCATATCGCCGATGGCCGAAGTGATCATGCTAGAGCGCGATTTGCGCCTTGTTGAGATGACGGGTGCTCGCTATCACGCTGCCCAAATTTCATGTGCGGCTTCGGTTGAGGTGATACGTGCCGCCAAGGTGCGGGGGCTTAAGGTTTCGTGTGGAGTTTCAATCAATCATCTGGTTTTGAACGAGAATGATATTGGCGCTTATCGCACCTTTTTCAAACTCTCGCCGCCCTTGCGCGATGAAAACCATCGCCGCGCTTTGGTGGCAGGTGTGGCCGATGGCACCATTGATGTGATTGTTTCCTCACATGACCCACAAAGTGACGACACCAAACGACTGCCCTTTGCCGAAGCTGCATTTGGCGCAATTGGCTTGGAGACACTTTTAAGCGCCGCACTATCGCTTTATCATAATGATAACATGCCATTAGACCGTCTGGTTGAGGCTATGTCTCAGGTGCCGGCCAAACTGTTGGGTTTGGATGTGGGTCGGCTGGAAGCTGGAGCTCCGGCAGATTTCACACTGGTTGATCTTAATCTCAGCTGGAAGGTGGATGTGGCAAGCCTTTGTTCACGCTCTAAAAACTCGCCATTTGAACGTCGCACACTGGAAGGCCGGGCTATAGAAACAGTCGTTGCAGGACGCACAGTTTACAATTACGCTCCATAACTCGGAGGAGTGATGCAAAATATCATAGTCGCAATCATTGGTTATTTTTGTGGATCAATCCCTTTTGGCCTGTTGCTAACCCAAGCCGCCGGCTTGGGCGATGTGCGCAATATTGGATCAGGCAATATTGGTGCCACCAATGTTTTACGCACGGGCAACAAAAAAATCGCCGCACTCACTTTGCTTTGTGATGTTTTGAAAGGGCTCATTCCCGCTGTAATCGGCGCCAAATATGCGGGCGTGATTGGAGCCGAAATAGCGGGTTTTGCAGCGCTTGCTGGGCACATTTTTCCAATTTGGTTGGGCTTCAAAGGCGGCAAAGGCGTTGCCACGGCGCTGGGCATCATGCTGGCTTGGGCCTGGCCCGTAGCACTGTTGGGAATTGCAGCGTGGGCCACAGTGTTTTATGTGCGTCGCGTTTCATCGCTGTCGGCTTTGAGTGCGGCAGTGCTGGCAATTCCGGCAAGCTATTATTTCGCACCTGATTTCTTTATTGCGGTCACGGCACTTGCTGCCATTATTTGGCTCACACACCGCGCCAATATTCAAAGATTGCTCAAGGGAGTGGAGCCTCAATCCTCCTTCTCTAAAGCACCATGAGTTCCAAAACAAAACTCGCCGACGATGAAAAACTGAATTGGCTGCGCCTCAGCCAATCAGAAAATGTAGGGCCGATCACGTTTCATCAGCTGCTGCAACGCTACGGAACCGCCACAAAGGCGATTGACGCGCTTCCGGATATTTCCCGGCGTGGCGGACTGAAACGAGCATTGAAGATTTTTTCAAAAATCGAAGCGGAGCAAGTTTTAGAAAAAGCGCGGCAGGTTTCAGCTCAGTTTGTTGCAACTGGCGAACATGGTTATCCTCCCTATTTGCAGCACATTCCTTCAGCCCCGCCTCTGCTCTGTGTCATGGGCAATTTAGATTTGGCTGAAAAGGATGCGGTGGGCATTGTGGGTGCTCGCAATGCTTCGGCGATTGGTTTGAAATTTACGCGTCAAATAGCAAGGGCTTTAACTGATGCGGGCTTGTTAGTGGTATCCGGCCTTGCGCGCGGTATTGATACAGCCGCGCACGAAGCCTCAGTTGAGGCCCATACGGCGGCCGTGATTGCCAGTGGTATTGACTATTTTTATCCGCCTGAAAATGAAAAATTGCAGCGCTTGATTGGTGAACGCGGATTATTGATCACCGAAATGTTGCCGGGTTCTGTGCCCAAAGCCGAGCATTTTCCACGGCGCAATCGTATCATCTCCGGCATATCGCGGGCTGTGATTGTGGTGGAGGCTGCTTTGCGCTCGGGCTCGTTGATTACTGCCCGTTTTGCATCAGAGCAAGGACGCGAAGTTTTTGCGGTGCCCGGTTCGCCAATGGACCCACGCGCGGAGGGCACGAACAAGCTGATAAAAGACGGCGCGAATATGCTCACCTCGGTCGAGGACGTGTTCGATGTTTTGCGCTCTATGAGGCCGCCCCAGCATGGCATGCTGTTCGAAAGTAATATAGAAACAAGTCCATTGACCCCTGTTTTTGACGCTTCGGACCGCGATCACATCCTGGGCCTGTTGTCTCCCACCGCTGTTGAGACTGATGATTTTATCCGTGAAAGTGGCATGGCCGCAGAACAAGTTCTTGCTGTTTTGTTAGAATTGGAAATTGCGGGCCGTGCCATTCGCCATGCCGGTGGGCGGGTTTCGCTGGCTTAATCCACTTCGTCTTCGGCCACTATCCACTTTTCTTTCAGCGCGGCGGCTTTCCATTCATGAAAGGCGGGCGTGGCTAAAACCGCATTCATATAGTGTTGTGTGTCATCAGCCACTTTGATTTCGAAAGTATCAAACCGCGTGACAATCGGTGCAAACATCGCATCGGCTATGCCGAACTTGCCGAATAAAAAAGGACCGCCCTTGCCATGTGCTTTGCGGCATTGACGCCAGAGAGACTCGATGCGTTCAACATCACCTAGGATGGCTGCGTTCATTGGTACGGGATTGGTGGGTCTGCGTAAATTCATCGGGCAGGCATTGCGCAAGTTTCGAAAACCCGAATGCATTTCCGCACAGGCAGAGCGGGCCAAAGCGCGGGCTGCTTTGGTCTTTGGCCAAAGATTGCGATCTGGCCATGTTTCGGCAAGATATTCCATGATTGCCAAAGTGTCCCAAATTGTAATACCGTTATGCACCAACACGGGCACAAGTCCAGCAGAGGAATAACGCTTCACAGCTTTGGTGAATTTGGCATTGCCGGTGGGTTGGCCAAAGGGGATGACTTTTTCATCAAACGGAATATCGGCCATTGCCAGTGCCATGAATGGACGCAACGACCAAGACGAGTAGTTTTTATTTCCGACGATTAAAAGCGCATTGGCCATTTTATGATTCTCACATCGATTTTGGAATATAGCGCCACGTTATAAGTGCTAGCGTGCTGAGGCAAAGCCCTAAAATAATAAACACTGCAGAAACATTGAAGAATGAAAGTGCGATAGCGAAAATAAAACCGGGGACCAATTCTGAAAACTCAATAAATGTACGGTAGACTGCCGTCATGCGTTGACGCTCGTGGGGGCGCACGGACCGCAGATAGGGAATGCCACCAACGCTATCAATGCCCGATGCGAATAGTGCTGCAAGCAACAAGAGTGCTGCGGCAATAATTGGGGAATGAATTCCAAACAATCCCGCGGCAATGGTTGAAACGGAAATAACACTAAAGCACAAAGCAATGACTCCGCGCACGCCAATGCGCTTTGCTAGGGCTCCGAAGATAAATGCGCTCAGCAAAAATAATTGGCTGGCTGATATAATAATGCCACCCGTTTTTTTATTGAGCCCGCCTTCGATCATCAACAATGGGCCATAGGTGAAAAAGCTAGCCCAGAAGCACGAACGTCCAAAAGCAATTGCCCATGCCAAGCGAAGGCGCGGCTGTTCCACAAATCGGGCAACGTTGGCGATTGGGTTGAAAGGTTGCAAAGTGCCGGATGCTAGGGTTACCTTGTCGTGCAAGCGCAAATACCAAAACACAGATAGCAGCAATAATGCTGCGGCCATGGCTGCCAGCTGTGGCGCCAATGAGCCATAATTTGTATAGAGCCAAACGCCCGATATTGGCCCAACAACCCAAGAGAATGTTGAAATTGCTAGGCGCAAGGGCTCACTGTTGGTGAGATCAACCTTTCTGATGTGATCTAAAATATAGAGTTGCAAAGTGACGTTCATTATGGATGCGCCGCAGTTTCGCAAAATGACACCACTCACCTGCCCCGGCAAAGTATATGTGCCAAGTGCTATGCTGCCAGCAATCATTAACAGTCCACCGAAACTATAGGCCCAGCGCCTGCGCATTTTGCCGAATAACCAAGGCATCATCAACGTGATGATCAGCACAGTGAATGATGTGAATGTTCCCAGCACGCTCACCTTCTGGCTGGAGCCCAAAAGATCATAGGCCTGGATGCTCAACACCCCCGAATTGAATGAGCGCACCAAAGACTCGAGCAGAAAAAGCAGACCAAATGTCGTTGCACCAGCCTTGCGGCCTTGCGCCATTGGAAACATTTCAACATTATTTTCGTGCATGCTCATTTTTAGAACCGCAACACTTGATTTGCACAGGGCCTGCCTTGTTAAAACCGCTATGCCAGTTAAAAGGGCGTTATGTCTGGCACAACTTCACATGATCATTCTGAAAAAAAACGCGTTGCCCTCATTTCAATGGGGGCGAGCGGCGGGCTTTCTTTGGCGAAATTTGGAGCGGCTTTGTTCACTGGCTCGCTCGGTATGCTTTCAGAGGCCATACACAGCCTTGTTGATATGTTGGCCACCATCGTTACGTGGTTTGCAATCAGTTGGGGTGACAGGCCTGCTGATGATGATCATCATTATGGGCACGCAAAAATTGAAAATGTTGCTGCGCTTTTTGAGTCGGGTTTATTGGTTGGCACCGCTTTTTTTATTGCTTACGAAGCCGTCAAACGCCTCATCGACGGCAATGCTGACGTTGAAGTGACCTGGTGGGCGACTGCTATTTTGGTGGTTTCGATGTTGATTGACTACAATCGGTCGCGTGCACTGCGAAAAACAGCCAAATCCACCTCAAGTGCAGCTTTGGCAGCGGATGCTCAACATTTTGAATCAGACATGTGGAGCTCGTTTGCAGCTCTCATTGGTTTGGTTGGTGTTTGGTATGGGTGGCAGTGGACCGATGCCGTGGCAGGATTACTGGTCTCTATATTCATTGCTACAATCGGTTGGAAGCTGGGACACACCACAATCGCCACTTTGCTTGATAAGGCCCCTGAGGGTGCAACGGATGATATTCGCAAGCTGGCAGAAAATATGGTTGGGGTTTTGCGTGTGGAACAGTTGCGGGTGAGGCCCGCTGGCAACACGCTTTTTGTGTCACTCACAGCAGATGTTCCGCGCATGATGGCAATTACTGATATTGTGGCCCTCAAAGACAATTTAGCGCGCCAAACGAAATTGCTGCATTCCAACGCGGATGTGACCGTCACGATTAACCCGATCGAACTTGACAGTGAAACCGCTTTTGACAAAGTGATGTTGATTGCGGCTCAACGTGGACTTTCGATCCACCATCTTACTGTGCAAAAGCTTGAGAAGAAATTGGCGGTGAGTTTTGACCTTGAAGTGGAAGGTTCCACGCCTCTGAAAGATGCTCATGAAATTGCAACGGCTCTTGAAAGTGCCATTCGGGGCAGTTTGGGGCCCGATGTGGAAGTCGAAAGCCATATTGAACCTCAACCCCTACAATTGATCGAGGGGCAAAGTGCCGATGGACTCACTGCAAAAAAGATTCAAGCAACACTATTAAAGTTGGCTAAATTGGAAAGATCTTTGAGCGATGTTCATAGCGTTCGCGTGCGCAATACTTTAGGCGGCTTGTATGTTCATTATCACTGCCGGTTTGCGCCCAGCGAAACAATTTATGTCGTTCACAGCGTTGTAGACCGAATTGAAAATGGCTTACAGAAAAAACATCCGCTCATCAAACGCGTGGTGGCTCATGCCGAACCCGTGGGGCAGGTTCGGCATAAGCTTTAACTTTCAGGCAACTGACGCTTTACTCAATTCACGCAACTTATCGATTTCTTCTGGTGGAATTTCGACCCTATTGGCCGCCGAAAACGCTTCGTAAAAACTAACCTCAAGCAGTCCCTGAAGTGTTTTATGGTCAGCCGATTTTGCCATATTTCTGAGCTCAAGTACCAAATCTGCTATATATTGAGCAGTTTCACGTGGGTCTTGTTTCTTCTTGAGCGTGTTATTCCTTTCGGAAATCCCCTTTAGGTTGTAGTTCTTGTCGAGATTACCCTCCATTACTCTTCACTCCTTTTTGTGCCCTGTTGATTCTGTAGATAACTCAACATATGCGAGTTTTGCAGAACTTAAACAAACCTAGAGTTGCTTATGGGTTGCAATTGGTAGTTAATCTTCACATATGGGGGTTTCTTGCCAGCGTCGTGCTTTAGCCCTATGAGCGGGCGCTACTTTAACGGGACTCCTGAATGACTGTCGTCGTCGTCGAATCGCCTTCCAAGGCTAAAACCATCAATAAATATCTGGGCCGTGATTTCACTGTGCTGGCCTCTTTTGGCCATGTGCGCGATTTACCGGCGAAAGACGGCTCGGTAAAACCTGATGATGACTTCTCGATGGATTGGGAAGTTGATTCAAAATCAGCAAAACGACTTTCTGATATTTCTGCAGCCTTGAAGGGCAGCGACCGCTTGGTTCTGGCAACCGATCCTGATCGTGAAGGCGAAGCCATTTCTTGGCACGTGCTAGAAGTGCTCAAGAAGAAGGGTGCTCTCAAAGGCAAAACTGTGCAGCGCGTGGCCTTCAACGCCATAACTAAATCTTCCGTTCTTGATGCGATGGCCAACCCTCGTGAGTTGGACGTTGATTTAGTCGATGCTTATCTGGCGCGTCGCGCTTTGGATTATCTTGTGGGCTTTACGATATCACCTGTCCTTTGGCGCAAGCTGCCAGGGGCGCGTTCAGCGGGCCGTGTGCAATCGGTGGCGTTGCGTTTGATCTGTGATCGTGAACTCGAAATTGAAGCCTTTCGAAGCCAAGAATATTGGTCGATTGATGGCACTTTTACCACAGCCAAGGGTGTGGAATTCAGTGCCGCTCTCGCCAGCATTGATGGGAAACGCTTAGAAAAACTTCAACTGAAGGACGAAGCTTCTGCCAAGGCCATTGAAGCTGCCGTCAAAGGCGAACGCTTTACTGTCGATTCACTCGAAAGCAAACCAGCCAAACGTCACCCGTTCCCGCCCTTCCGCACCTCAACTTTGCAGCAGGAAGCATCTCGCAAGCTCGGCTTTTCTTCGTCCAAGACCATGATGATCGCACAGCGACTTTATGAAGGTTTAGACATTGGCGGTGAGACGGTGGGTCTGATCACTTATATGCGCACCGATGGCGTGGACATGGCACCCGAAGCCATTACATCTACCCGCAATGCCATTTTGAAAACATTTGGCGAGCCTTATTTGCCTTCCGTGCCGCGCAAATATACCAGCAAGGCTAAGAACGCCCAAGAAGCTCATGAAGCCATTCGCCCGACTGATCCGGCACGTTTGCCTGATCAAGTGAAAGCTGTGTTGGATGGCGAGCAGTTGGCGCTCTATGACCTTATTTGGAAGCGCACCATTGCCAGCCAAATGGAAAGTGCGGAATTTGAACGCACCACGGCTGACCTTGGAACCACAGGCACAGATGGCAAGCATTATTCGTTCCGCGCTAACGGTTCTGTCGTAAAATTTGATGGCTTCCTTCGGGCTTACAATGAAGACCTTGACGACGAAGAAGATGAAGATGCCAAACGCCTGCCGCCCATGGCGCGCGGCGATGTGACGGGTGTTAAGAAGATTGCCGCTATCCAGCATTTCACCGAACCACCGCCACGCTTTTCTGAAGCGACGCTGATCAAGAAGCTTGAAGAGTTGGGAATTGGTCGACCTTCAACCTATGTGAGCATCCTGAAAACGTTGGGTGATCGCGGCTATATGCGGATCGAGAAAAAGCGTTTGATCCCTGATGACAAGGGCCGCGTTGTAACGGCGTTTATGGAATCGTTTTTCAAACGTTATGTGGAATTTGATTTCACGGCCAATCTTGAAGAACAGCTCGATAAAATTTCAGCTGGCGAAATTCCTTATAAGCAAGTTCTGCGTGATTTCTGGCGCGACTTCACGGCTAATTTGGCTGATGTGAAAGATTTGCGTATTACCCAAGTGATCGATTCATTGAATGATATTCTGGGTCCCCATATATTTCCGCAGCCCGCTGGTGGCGGCGACCCGCGCAAATGCCCCAATTGTGCCGATGGTGAATTATCATTAAAATTGGGCCGCTTCGGCTCGTTTGTGGGCTGCACCAATTATCCCACGTGCAATTTCACGAGGCCGCTCTCGACCAACGCTGAAAGTGCAGCAAACCACGTGCCAGCGGATGGCATTCTGTTGGGTGAAGATCCAGAAACAGGCTTGCCAGTTACGCGCCGCGCCGGGCGCTTTGGACCTTATGTTCAGCTCGGGCAAGCTGTTGAGGGCGAAAAGCCACAACGGGCTTCCATTCCGGCCCGCACAGATGTGAATACACTCGATTTGGAAACCGCCTTGAAGCTGCTGTCTTTGCCACGCGAAGTGGGCATTCATCCAGAAACGCAAACACCGATCACTGCAAATTTTGGTCGCTTTGGCGCTTATATTAAGCATGATGGTGTTTATGCCAATTTAGAATCGCCGGAAGATGTGTTTACCATTGGCTTGAACCATGCAGTTTCAAAGATGGCAGAGAAACGCGCCAAGGGGCCCTCTGCCCGCTCTAAACCCACGGCTTTGCGAAACCTTGGTGCGCATCCCGATGGTGATGGCGATATTGAAGTGTTCACTGGTAAATATGGTGCTTACGTGAAGCATGGCGCCACAAATGCCACATTGCAGGGCGAACAAACTCCCGAGAACATAACGCTCGAACAAGCCGTCGCCTTGATCGCAGAGCGCGAAGCCAAGGGTGGCGGCAAAAAGAAAAAACCTGCCAAGAAGGCCGCTGCTAAAAAAGCTCCGGCCAAAAAGGCTGCCAAGAAATCACCTGCCAAAAAGGCTGCCAAGAAAGCAGTGAAAAAAGCCATTGTCGAAGTCGCCTAGAGAAAAACAAAAATCGCCTCAACCCAAGGGCCTGCCCGCTCGTGATGATATTCTCAAATTCATTGCAGGTTCAGAGGGACCGATTGGTAAGCGTGAAATTTCTCGTGCCTTTGGCATTAAAGGCAATGACAAAATCAAATTGAAATCGCTGCTCAAAGATATGAAAAGCGATGGTTCAGTGGCTGGCAAAAAACGCCGCATGAATGTGGCCGGTGAATTGCCTCCAGTTACAGTGATTGAAGTTGATGGCATTGATGATAACGGCGATGCTTATGGCCACCCCGTTGAATGGCAAGATGATAAACCGCCGAAATTAGTGATCGAAGCACTCGGCGCGAAGGCGCCGGCGGTGGGCGACCGTGTGCTGGCTAAGATTGAACATCTCTCCAGCAAAGGCCCCTACTCTCACAAAGCCAAAGTGATGCGAGTGCTTTCAGATCGTGCAGGCCGGGTGTTGGCGGTGTTCCGCGTTGTGAAAGGCGAAGGTGCGCGTTTGGTGCCTGTCGACAAAAAATCACGCTATGATTTGCAAGTGATGAAGGGCGATGAAGGCGGCGCAGTGAATGGCGAGTTGGTTGCCGCTGAAATTATCAAAGATCAAGGGCGCGGCATGCCTATTGCGCGCGTTCGCGAGCGCCTTGGCGACATGGAAGACCCACGCAACATTTCGCTCATCGCCATTCATCAACACGGCATTCCAAATGCATTTCCTGAAAAGGTGATGGAAGAGGCCGAAGCACTGAAAGTGTTCAAGCAGGCTGGCCGCATGGACTTGCGCGATGTGCCGCTGATCACAATTGATCCACCTGATGCCCGCGATCATGACGATGCCGTGTGGGCGGAAGCGCAGGAGGATGGTGGCTTTAAAATTATCGTGGCGATAGCGGATGTGGCCACCTATGTGAAACCGGGTTCGGCGCTAGACAAAGAAGCGCGCATTCGCGGCAATTCAGTTTACTTCCCCGACCGCGTAGTGCCCATGCTGCCAGAGCGCATTTCAAATGATCTATGTTCGTTGATTGAGAAGCAAGATCGCCCAGCGCTGGCCTGCTTCATGACAATTGATAAATCGGGCCGCAAATCATCGCATAAATTTGCACGTGTCATCATGCGGTCTGCGGCCAAACTCTCCTATGAAGAAGCACAGGCCGCCATTGATGGCCGCGACTCACCGAAAGCTGATGGCTTGTTGGAGCCTGTTTTGAGGCCCTTATATGCTGCTTATTTTCTGATGAAAAAGGCACAAGAAAAGCGCAGCCCATTAAACTTGGATTTGCCGGAGCGCAAAATCATTCTCGACAAGCTGGGAAATGTGGCCAAGGTTATTGTGCCTGCTAGGCTTGATGCGCATAAGTTGATTGAAGAGTTTATGATCCAAGCCAATGTAGCGGCGGCTGAGGAATTAGAGAACCGTAAGACGCCCCTGCTCTACCGCATCCATGAGCAGCCTTCACAAGAAAAGGTCAAAGCCCTGTCGCAGTTTCTAAAAACTGTGCAGCGCGAATTGCCTTTGGGTCAAGTGATCAAGACCAGCCACTTCAACACGCTTTTGAAATCAGTTGAAGGCGAAGATTTTGAGCAGCTGGTGAACCAGATGGTGTTGCGCACGCAAAGCCAAGCGGTTTACCGCGCCCAGAATGCCGGGCATTTTGGGCTTTCCCTCAGACGCTATGCGCATTTCACATCACCGATTCGGCGCTATGCTGACTTGATTGTTCATCGTGCTTTAATTTCCGCCTTGGGTTTTGGGGATGATGGCTTGTCGCAAGACGATATTGCCAGGCTCGACGAAACGGGCGAAATGATTTCGCTTGCAGAACGCCGGGCCATGGTGGCAGAGCGCGAAACGACCGATCGTCTGATTGCTTCATTTTTAGCACCACAATTGGGAGCGGTGTTCAGCGCGCGCATTGGCGGGGTGGTGGGTGCAGGCCTATTTGTGAATTTGGAAGAGACGGGTGCAGATGGCTTCGTTTCCGCCTCCAGCCTTGGCCTTGACTATTATGTTTATGATGAAATTCGCCATGCCCTGATTGGGCAGCGCACAGGCGAGACTTTTCAAATGGGAGACATTGTGCAGGTTAAACTTGTCGAAGCTGCTCCCGTTAAGGGTGGCTTGCGGTTTGACATGGTTTCTGAAGGTCGCGCGGGAAAGCCTTCCAAGTTGCGTGGTGATGCCGGTAAGCGCCAACCGAGACGGCGACGCTGATTGCGACGCGTTGCCGCTGTGACGGAAGGTGGATTTGAACAGTTGGTATCGGTGGCCCAGTTTGGAGCAATGTATCAGATTGAGCGTTCATGGAAGTCTGCGATGGCCAGAGGGCTGTTTTGTCGTTGCCCGGCCTGCGGCAAGGGGCACCTTTTTAGAGCCTTCATTAAGGTTGCTGACACTTGCGACGTATGTGGCGAAGATCTGCACCACCAACGCGCTGATGATGCACCCCCCTATTTCACCATGATGGTGGTGGGGCATATTGTGATTCCCGCTTTGGTTATTGTTGAGCGCGTGTGGCACCCGGAAATTTGGCTGCAATTGGCCTTTTGGGTACCGATGACTTTTGCGCTCACATTGGGGCTGTTACAGCCCATCAAAGGGGCTATTGTAGGCCTGCAATGGGCGCTTCGGATGCATGGATTTGCCACACATCAACAGTGACCTTGACTTTCCACGCCCAATGGGGTGTATCGCCCCACAAAGAGATTTTCGGAGACTATTATGGCTAAAGGTAACGTTATCAAGATTAAGCTGGCATCGACTGCCGATACTGGTTTTTTCTATGTGACCAAGAAGAATTCGCGCACCAAGACCGAGAAGTTCTCGTTCATGAAATATGATCCCGTAGCGCGCAAGCACGTGGAATTCAAAGAAACCAAAATTAAGTAATTGGTTTTTGCCAAAAAAAAGCCCCGGTTTTCCGGGGCTTTTTTTATGACTTATGAATGGGTGCCGGTCCGAGGTGTTCTGAACGAGGAGGCCACTCGATTCGGCTCGGACCGGCGAGCCTTGAAACCAGGTGATGCGGCGGGCCTGATCCCTCGGCTTTCTGAAAGGTGCTGGAGGAACGGCCCGAGCGGTGCTGGCCTTCAAACCGTTCCTCTGGAGTCTTGTCCGTGCATCTTGGAGAGAAGCGAGACGGACGAAACTGAATTCGTGTAAAAATGTATATGATAAATTCAGCATCAGCGCGAGCGTAACCTATGGTAAACGCAGGGCATTCGAAATTAACGATGAAGAGTTAAGGTAAACGCTTAAGGGTTTGGCGCTTGGTCCTCAGCGGCAGGCGTTTCGCTTTCATCAGGCAAGTGCATTTCAAGTGGCAATTGCTCAGTGCCATCCAACGGGTCTTCATCGGGGGTCAATTCATCCGTCACGCGTGGCACAGGCACATCGAAGCCCGGCGGAATGTTGCCTTCAAGCAAGCCAGCAGCTTTCAACTCTTGCAAGCCTGGCAAATCAGTGAGCTCATTGAGGCCAAAGTGATTGAGAAACGCTTCGGTTGTGCCATAGGTTACTGGTCTTCCCGGTGTCTTGCGCCGACCGCGCATCCGCACCCAACCAATTTCTAAAAGGTTATCGAGAGTGCCTTTTGAAATAGCAACGCCGCGAATATCTTCAATTTCAGCCCGCGTTGTGGGTTGGTGATAAGCAACAATCGATAAGGTTTCGAGGGCGGCTTTCGTCAGCTTTTTTTGTTCAACGGTTTCTTTGCGCAGAATCGAACTCATGTCCTCAGCGGTGCGCAAAGCCCATTTTCCGGAAACTTGAACAAGATTCACGCCGCGATTGCTATAGTTTTCCTGAAGGTCTGCCAGCAGCCCCGAAATGTCGGTGCCTTGAGGCAGAAACTCTTGAAATTTTTCGATTGAAACAGGTTCGGCTGATGCAAAGAGCATGGCCTCGATAATGCGCAAATGTTGGCTGCGTTCAGCGCGTGGGTGCATGGTAACCACGGCTTCTGTTTCCATTTCATTGTCATTGTCGGTTGGCATGGCTTGTGAATGCACTCTCGTTTTCCTGTTCAAGCTGCTTCGCCGCGGCGGCGCATGTATATGGGTTTAAACGCCTCATCTTGGCGCATTTCAATCCTGCCATCACGAGCAAGTTCCAAACTGGCTGTAAAGCTGGAAGCGCGCACAGAACGGCGGGTTTCCTTCGTTGCCAGATATTTTTCCAGCCACATATCAAATGTGCCCCATTCATCCATCGTGCCCACAAGGCGCTCTAAAGTCTCACGTGCTTCTTTAATTGACCAAGTCAGCTGGCGCTTCACAGTATAAATTTGGCGCACCACTTTGCGCTGGCGGCGATCAGCATAGGCTTTTAGCAAATCGATAAGATTATCCGAGTATTCGCGCTGAACATCGACAACGAGCGGTTGAGGCGCACCGCGAATGAAAACATCAACACCCAATTGAGCCCGGGCCATAAGTTTAGCAGCTGAGTCACGCATGCCTTGCAGCCGTTGCAGGCGAAACGCTAGGCGCGCTGCCATATCTAGTGGGGCGGCTTCATCGGTTGAGGGTGGAGCCGGAATTAAAAGGCGCGATTTAAGGTAAGCAAGCCATGCCGCCATCACCAGATAATCAGCGGCAACATCAAGCCGCATTTTCTGGGCTTTTTCGATGAAGATTAAATACTGGTTGGCGAGAGTGAGAATTGAAACTTGCGCCAAATCAATTTTATGGGCGCGGGCCAATTCCAAAAGCAAATCGAGCGGCCCTTCAAAGCCACCTACATCAACAATGAGCTCGGTTTCTTCAGGTGGTGGAACAGTTACGCGCAACGGATCTGACCCATCAGGCCAGGCTTGCTCTTCCGTTGTTTCTAACTTATCCGACACGCTTGTCCTACCCTAGGATGTCATTATGGCTTCGAGGTCTTTCAGAGCAGCCTTCTTATCATATGGCAAGGGTTTCCGGCGGGCTTTCAACGCTTGTTTTGCGCGGCGCATGGCTTTGCCTGTCAGTGGTCCGGCGGCGGCGGCCACCTCTTCCATTTCTGCTAAAACGCCATTGCAATGCAGCAGCATATCGCAACCGGCATCGAGCGCGCGCTTGGACTTTTCGGCAAATGTTCCACCCAAGGCTTTCATCGACAAATCATCAGTCATCAGCAGGCCTTGAAAATTGATCAACTTGCGGATCACGTCACGGATAACTTTGCGTGACAAAGTGGCTGGATTCTCAGAATCAATCGCTTCGTAGATCACATGGGCTGTCATGGCCATGGGGCAATCGGCAAAGGCCACAAAGGGCGGGAAATCAACTGTCTCCAATTCCAGTCGCTTGGCTTTAACAATTGGCAAATCTTTATGACTGTCGACCATGGAGCGGCCGTGGCCGGGAATGTGTTTCATCACAGGTAAAACACCACCCTCCATCAGACCAATGGTGTGCATGCGGGCAAGGATCATGACGTTTTCAATGCGGGTTGCATAGGCACGGTTGCCAATCACATCATGGGCGCCGGGCTGCGGAACATCGAGCACTGGCAAGCAGCTTGACGTAATGCCAATTTCCTCAAGATCTTCGGCCATCAGGCGTCCTACATTGCGGGCGGTGCGCAACGCTAGGCTTGCGCAACGGTCATAGAGTTTTCCGTAAGCTTCGGCAGCGGGATATTGCCGCCATAAAGGTGGGCCAAGGCGCTGCACCCTTCCCCCTTCCTGATCGATAAAGACGGGAGCATCTTTGCGGCCTACGGCAGCCCTGAATTGTGCTGTGAGCTGCTTAATCTGGTCGGGCGATTCGACGTTACGCTTAAAGAGAATGAGGCCCCACGGGTTTGTTTTCGAGAAAAAATTGGTCTCCGAATTGGACAATCCAGTTGAGGCGCAACCACTGATGAAGGCGCTAATCGTCATAAAAGTGATGCTTTCTTCCGTTATTTTACTACTGACGGTGTACTAGACAATCCCGCTCACCCGCTGCGAAAAGCGACTGGCAAACACTGGATGCGACATTGGATGTAGCCATAGGCCCAAGGCTCAAACGATAACGGGTTGTGCCTGCAACTTGCGCTTCTGAAACAATCGGCGCATATCGACCGACGATTTCACCGTGTTTGTTGCGCATTCTGTTGTATTCTTGGGTAGCTTCCGATCGCGATTTAAACGAGGCTAATTGCGCCACATAGGCACCAGTCGGACTCACAGTGGGTTCGACCACACGCGGTGTTGCAGCAGCAATCTGTTGGGCAGGCTTGGCTTCGGGCACTAATTCTGGCTGGCCAGCTTGGACAAGGCTGCTGTCGCCTGCATCGGTGGCTGCGTCACTTTTCTTGAACAGATCGAGCAAGGTTCTGCGTTTCTTTATCGGGGCTTCAGTTACTGCCGTATTATCGGGGGTGGCGATAGCAGGTTGAGCTACTGTCGATTGTGTCAGCGGAGCGTTGCCATAAAGCCCGCCAGCGGTGTTCGGTGTTGATTCCGCGATTACAACTTCATCTTGAGCGCTTGCTATTTTCTTTGACGGTGGCACTAAAACCAGAGGCTTTGACCCGAGTGACTTTTGAGCGGTTTCATCAGCCACTTGTTTTTTGCGTTCTACAATCTTGGCTTTTTTGGGTGTGTCTGCGGCTGCCGGCTTTTGTTCCACAGCAGGTGCATCTTGAATTGTTTCACTGGCTTGATCTGCGCTGGGCACTATAGGTGTGGGAGTCACAGCCGATACTGCGGCTGGAGCAACTACTTTTGGTGATGAAATTATCGTTTGGGCTTTGTCAGCCACAGTTGCAACTTGTGCTGGAACTGAAGGCACTTCTAAAGGCAAATTTGCCGCCGGGCTTGCGCCGGCGGCTGGAGTTATATTTGCTATTTGCTGATCAGATTTTCCCGCGGGATCCAGCGATCCTTGCGTGCCATCACCCGTTGCCCCTGGTGGGGGAGGCAGCGGAAGCGGCGTGCCATCAGCACCGGTTCCGGTGTTGGCGGCAGGTGCAGCATCAGCAGGGGCTGGCACAGCTTGGCTGTTTGTGGCGGGTTGCACCGGCGTTTGCTCAGTTGGCACAATTTGACCACCAAGAACTTCACGATCACCCACAATGCGATCATAAATCTGCTTTTTTGTGGGTTGGACAACTTGGCCCGGTGCAACAGCGGGTGCTGCTGTATCAGGTGTTACCTTGGTTGCTTGATCGGGCGCCTTGACCAGTGGAACGGTTTGACCTGAAGTAACAGCCATTTGTGGCTTTACGTAATTCGTGTAGGCCCAAATAGAGCCGAATACTGCTAATACCAACAAGAGTAGACCCGCTAAAATCCAAGGCACGTTTGAACGCGAAGGTTCATCATCGTATCCTGATTCAACTTCACGGTAGGCCTGCTGGTAATCATTAGCGGTGGCTCGACGCTGGCTTCTTGGCGTAGCTGGCTTTTCAAAAATATCATCTTCCGCATCGGCATAACTTTGTGGCTGTGGAGCCTTGCCCGGCGCAGTTGGCGACAATCTTGGACTCTGACGCGCCTGAGTTTCGTAGCCCGTTGGCAAGTATTCATCACCCTGCCCGCCTCTTACGGGAACTTGCAAGCGCGGTTGCTGCTGACTCGCTGGAGCACCATAAGAGGGCCTAGGAGGTGGATTGTAACTTGCTGGCGGAACATAAGCGGGCGGCGGCGCATAGCCCGTTGCGGGGTCAATAGGACGATAGGCCGGCGGCGGGACATAACCTTGTGGCGGTTGCTGCTGTGGTACATACGCCTGTTGTGAATAAGGCTGGCCTTGCGGATAAGCCTGTTGTGGCAAAGCTGGGCGCTGCGGTGGCAAAGGTGCTGCCCCCCCCAAAGGTGGTCTTGGTGGTGCCATTTGTGGCGCAAAGTTTGTTGGAGCTGGTGGAAGAGCAGAGGCCGGCCGTAATGGAGGTGGTGGTGCAACCGGTCGTACAGCACCAGCACCGACGGGTTTTAAGGGTTTTGGCTCGTCGTCGGCAAACGTGAATTTTGGTTTTGGAGCCCCGACCGGTGCACCCAATGCAGCCTCAGCCCGCTGACGGGCAGCCAAAACACGCTGCTCAGCCAGCTTTTCAGCGGCATCGCGCTGCGACTTCAATTTATTAGCCAAGGCGTCAGGAGCTATTGTTGCTGGCCGCAACATAGGTGTTGGAGAAGCTGCTGGCTTTGCAGCCACGCGCGGAGCCATAGGTGCTGGCTTCAGTCCAGTGGGTGCCGGACCTTTCGGAGCGGCAGGCGCGGGTTTAAATTCTTCGGCAATGCGCGGCATGTCCTTTGGTGCAACTTCTTTTGCACCAATGCCCAATCGCTCGCGCCAATTGCGCTTGTCGGTGCCACCAGTCGTATTTTGGTCCATTGTCAATCGTTCCGTTCTTACATTTCCTCGACGGGCCTGACGCCGAGAATCCGAAGACCATTTGCTAAACTATAGCGAATCACTCTCAGGAAAGCGAGCCGCGTTAATGATAAGTTATCCTGATCTTGCAAAATAAACCTTAATTGCGGCGACTCTTTGCCCTTATTCCAAAGACTATGAAATTCGCTTGCCAATTCATAGAGATAAAATGAAATCCTGTGAGGTTCGTGAGCCAGCGCAGCAGCCTCAACCATGCGGGGAAATTCAGCAATTTTACGAATTACGGTTTTTTCGGCTTCATCTGTCAACAAACTGAAATCAATTCCTGAATTGGTCTTGATGTTCAATCCTGCTTCTTCTGCTTTGCGTAAAACCGAGCAGATGCGCGCATGAGCATATTGCACGTAAAAAACCGGGTTATCTTTTGACTGTTCCGTGACTTTTGCAAAATCAAAGTCCAACGGGGCTTCATTTTTGCGATAAAGCATCATGAAGCGCACCACATCTGGCCCCACTTCATCTACCACATCGCGAAGGGTTACAAACTCCCCTGCCCGTTTGGACATACGCACGGGCTCGCCGTTGCGAAACAGCTTCACCAGCTGGCAGAGCTTTGGATCAACCTGAACTTTATCTCCGGCGAAGGCCTTGCCTAAGGCCTGCAGCCGCTTGACATAACCGCCATGGTCAGCGCCCAGAACATAAATCAATTGATCAAAGCCACGAGCAATTTTGTCTGCACTGTAGGCAACGTCAGAAGCAAAATACGTGAACGATCCATCGGATTTCATTAGGGGGCGATCTATATCATCCCCAAATTGGGTTGATCTAAACAATGTTTGTTCACGGTCTTCCCAGTCTTCATTCACCTCGCCCTTTGGTGGCGGCAAGCTGCCTTGGTATACCAGCCCTTCTAACCGCAATTTTGCAATGGCCTTGGCAACGGCTCCACTGGTGTGAAGTGATTTCTCAGAGAAAAATACTTCCTGCTTGATGTTCAGGCTGGCCAAGTCATCGCGCACCAAATCCATCATCAAATCAATCGTCCGCGCACGGACAATTTCAAGATAGTCATTTTTGCCAAGCAGCGAAGTACCAAATTCTTCTTTCAGTTTTTGGCCCACAGGCTTTAGATAGTCGCCGGGGTAAAGGCCCGCTGGAATTTCACCAATATCTTCGCCCAATGCTTCGCGGTAACGCAACATGGCCGATTGTGCGAGCACGTCAACCTGGCCGCCAGCATCATTGATATAATATTCTTTGGTCACCTCGTAACCGGCGACCAGCAGAAGCGAAGCCAAAGCATCGCCAAAAATTGCTCCCCGACAATGACCAACATGGAGGGGGCCTGTGGGATTGGCAGACACATATTCAACATTTACTTTTTGGCCAGCACCCAATTTTGACGATCCATAATCGTCACCAGAAATAAGCGCGGCACTCATGAGTTTGGGCCAAAAAGCATCTTGCAATTTGATGTTAATAAATCCGGGGCCTGCTGCTGAAGCTGAAACAACATCGGCATTTGCGGCTAGCAATGGCACGAGCATTTCTGCGATGATACGCGGTTGCAGACCTGCTGCCTTGGCCAAAACCATGGCTGCATTGGTTGATACATCACCATGCGTTTGATCCCGCGGAGGTTCGGTTGTGACACGCGAAAGATCAAGACCTTGCGGCAGCTTGCCACTGGCAATAAGTGTTTGAATTGCGCCATGCACAACACCTTGAAAATGCGCAAAAAGATTCATGATTCTTAAATAAGCCTTTGATCAAAAAAGAGAGGCTGTGCCTATCGGAAAAGGGGGTCAAGGTCAAACATTCGCTTGTGCTGATCAAGCGCATATCGATCTGTCATGCCTGCAATAAAATCACACACTTGTCGGGCATAACGACTTTGATCCGTGATCGGATGATTTCCCCGCCAATCATCGGGCAGAAGTTTTTCATCATT
>JANYHE010000119.1 GCA_025359215.1 Hyphomicrobiales bacterium | reverse complement strand
TAGGTTAAAGTGCCTGAGCGCGAGACGATGCCCACTGTGCCCTTTTTGAAAATATTGCCGGGCATAATGCCGATCTTGCATTCATCAGGTGTGAGGACACCCGGGCAGTTTGGCCCCAGCAAGCGAGACTTGGAACCAGACAGCGCCCGCTTCACCTTTACCATATCCAAAACTGGAATGCCTTCAGTGATCGCCACAATTAAAGGAATTTCCGCATCAATGGCTTCCAGAATGGCATCAGCCGCAAAGGGCGGTGGCACGTAGATGACCGAGGCATCAGCCCCCGTGGTTTCGCGGGCTTCCATAACCGTGTTGAAAACTGGAACACCCAGATGCGTTGAGCCGCCTTTGCCAGGGGTCACCCCACCCACCATTTTGGTGCCATATTTTATGGCCTGTTCCGAATGAAATGTGCCAGCCTCGCCGGTGAAGCCTTGGCAGATGACGCGTGTGTTCTTGGTGACGAGGATGGACATTGATCAGTTCGCCTTGAAAGGGTTGATGACTTTGACAGAACCATAGTGCTGCCCGTGATTAAGATCTTCTGTATATAAAAGTGGTGCCCCAAGACGGTCTGCTGCTGCTATGATGGCACCATCCCAATAGCTGGTCTGGTAGCGTTGGCTTATATTTACGCCAGCACGCACGAGTTTTTCATCCACGGGAACAGTCGGAAAATTCGATAAGAGGTCCAGCCAACGGGATGTCTCTTCCAGTGTTGGGGGTACTTCCAAACGCTTTTTCAAGTTCGAAATAAATTCCGCTAGCACCTGACCCGAAATCCCAAAGTATGTTGTAGATATCAACCGCTCAGCAATTTCGAATTTGCGCGGCTCTTCAATCCTCGTTGAGGCCGCGTAGAGGAGGACGTTCGTGTCTAGGAAGCATTCGATCTTCATAAATTTCTTCCCTGTTCCATTTGTAGTCCTTACCTAGCCTGGCAGTAGACGTGTGCATAAGTTCAAGCAAACCTTTGCGGGCTTCTGCAATTCTGGCTTCTTGATCGATAGTCTGCCCCAGCAGTTCGCGTACCAAAGCATTTACAGTCGTGCCTTTGCGTTCAGCATAATCTCTGGCTTTACCCAGCAGCTCTTCGTCAATTGCCATAGTTATGTTAGGCATCTTTATCTCCTGCACTTATTTACACACAATATGTGTAATTATGTGTGAAATCAACCTCCCGCCTCACCGGCAAAGCCTTGGCAGATCACTTTGGTTTTCTTGGTTACGAGAATGGACATCATTCTTTTCTGTCTTGCAGAAGAGTCTTTATTTCTTTCAGCTGACGAACAATCTCGTCATTGGATTCAACCGCCTTCTCATTCAGCTTCTGTGTCTTACGCGAACGAGTGATAAACCACACAAAGAGAAGGGCCAATGCAATGATCGGAAGCCAGACGACCACAAAATCAGTTGCCGACATCAAGCCGCGTCCTTTACAGCTTTAACAATTTTTTGCGCAGCATCGTTCAGATCATCGGCAGGCAGAACATTGAGACCAGAGTCGGTAATGATTTTTTTGCCCAACTCCACATTGGTGCCTTCAAGCCGCACAACCAGCGGAACCTTCAGCCCCACATCGCGCACGGCAGCCACAACACCCTCGGCGATGACATCGCATTTCATGATACCGCCAAAGATATTCACGAGAATGCCTTTCACGCGCGGATCAGCCGTGATGATTTTAAAGGCCGCTGTTACTTTTTCTTTAGTCGCCCCACCACCCACATCGAGGAAGTTGGCAGGTTCTGCTCCGTAAAGCTTGATGATGTCCATGGTCGCCATGGCAAGGCCCGCGCCATTCACCATGCAGCCGATGGAACCATCCAAAGCCACATAAGACAGATCATATTTCGAAGCTTCAATTTCCTTGGGGTCTTCTTCTGTCAAATCACGAAGGGCCACAATATCAGGATGGCGCATCAGCGAATTGGAATCGAAGTTCACTTTGGCATCGAGGCAAATTAATTGATCGCTCTTGCTCACCACCAACGGATTGATTTCGAGCAGGCTCATATCGGTTTCAATGAAGGCCTTATAAAGTTGACCCATCATTTTGCTGCATTGCTTGGCAAGGTCGCCTTCCAGCTTCAACGCATTGGCAATGCGGCGCCCCACATAAGGTTGATAGCCAGCAGCAGGGTCCACATGAATGGTGATGATTTTTTCAGGGCTGTTATGCGCCACATCTTCAATGCTCATGCCGCCTTCGGTTGAAGCAAT
>JANYHE010000117.1 GCA_025359215.1 Hyphomicrobiales bacterium | reverse complement strand
TCATCGATGAAAGCCACGTTACAGTTCCGCAAATTGGCGGCATGTTCAAGGGCGATTTCAGCCGCAAAGCTACTTTAGCTGAATATGGTTTTCGCCTGCCCAGCTGCATAGATAATCGCCCGCTTCGTTTTGAGGAATGGGAAGCCATGCGGCCGCAAACCGTGTTTGTTTCTGCCACCCCCGGTAATTGGGAAATGAACCAAACGGGCGGCGTGTTCGCGGAACAGGTGATCCGCCCCACTGGCCTGATTGATCCCCCCGTTATCATCCGCCCCGTGAAAAATCAGGTTGATGATTTGATTGATGAATGCAAAGCCGTGGCTCTTGCTGGCATGCGCATTTTAGTCACCACGCTCACCAAGCGCATGGCCGAAGACTTGACTGAATATATGCATGAGCAAGGCATTCGCGTGCGCTATATGCACAGCGATATCGACACACTGGAGCGCATTGAGATTCTGCGTGATCTCAGGCTGGGCGCATTTGATGTGCTCATCGGCATCAACCTCTTGCGCGAAGGTTTGGATATTCCAGAATGCGCATTGGTTGCCATTCTTGATGCCGATAAAGAAGGCTTTCTGCGCAGCGAAACATCATTGGTTCAAACTATCGGCCGTGCCGCCCGCAACGTGGAAGGCCGCGTGATTATGTATGCCGACAAGATCACCGGCAGCATGGAACGCGCCATCGCCGAGACTGATCGCCGCCGCGAAAAGCAAGTGGCCTATAACACCGCCAATGGCATCACGCCGCAATCGGTGAAGAAAAACATCGGCGACATTATGGGCAGCATCTATGAAGCCGACCATGTGCAAGTGGGCGGCCTTGAAGAAGGCGGCACGCTGGTGGGCCATAACTTACAAAAAGTTCTGGCCGATATGGAAAAGCGCATGCGCGAAGCCGCCTCGAATTTAGAATTCGAAGAAGCCGCAAGATTGCGCGATGAAGTGAAACGTTTGAAAGCGGTGGAGCTGGCTGTGATGGATGATCCACTAGCCAAAAACCTCAACATCCAAACCGCCGAAGAAAGTTGGCCCAGTGGCGCGCCTGCAAAACGGCGCGCGGGAAGCAAGGCGGGCAAAGCGGGCACAAGGACGTTTAGGGGGAAGTCGCGGTAGACATTTAAATTCAAATTTAGCAAGGTATTGCAACAGTAAAAATGGCAAATTGGGATAAATTATTAGGCGAAGATTTGCTATGGAGGAAACGAAAAGGCTTCTTTCCCGAAAATAGTTTGAATGAGAGAAAAAACATTTTTCCGCTTTTTAGTATTGCGCCAGATGGCGCTGTAATTTTGGGAATTCATCTTGCTGTTGAAAACGATAGAATTCGTGAACAGATAATTTGCACTCACTTTTTGCAACAGTTGACTAAATTTTTGAATACACCATTGGGCGTTTGGATTATAAATCGGGATAAACCCTGGGACTTTGAAATCGGATTAAGTCTAGGTCGCAAATTTAACATCGAGATCACTTCTATATCCGAAAATGAAAAAATCTTCAAAAATCGAAGGCACATCGAATTGATACGTCTCCAAAGCGGGAACTCCAATTTGCCACTGAGCCTATTAAGTAAGCTCAATAGTTTTTTTCCTGACGAGCAGGTCACATCACTTATTGAACGGCACAGAAATGATGCTCAAGGTAAAAATGCTTTAGTTGAGAACCCCTACTTCGGAAAAGAAAGACACGGCTTCTTAACTTGGCAACCCGGCAAAAAAACCACTTTAGAAAATCTGATCGCAAGAGCGATAACTTCTAAGTCATCTAAAAACCACGAGGGCAAGAACCACACAGTCTTAATAATAGATAACCGAACTTGCCAATTCGACATTGATGACTTCGATGCAGCGGCAAAAAAATTCCAAAGTGACGACTTCAAAAATGACTTTGCGGAAGTTTGGCTCTACACAGGTTACTACTCTGACAATGATGGTAACAATGCAGAATATTCATTGATTCCAATAAAGTTGCCGTTGCATAGTTGATTTACGCGTCACTATAACGACGGAGTTACTGTATTATGGAATTACGGTGATGTTGTGGACGGCGCTCGCTTACGGCCTCTGATGTGCCAAAGTGGTGGTGTTGCAACAACCAACGAGGGAGCCATCCACCATGGTCAAAGCTACACCACAAACACCCATTCATACAATCGGTCTTGATATCGCGAAGTTGAGCTTTTCTGTTCACGGCTTTGATGTCGCGGGCAATACGGTTTTGGCGAAGGACTTGAAGCGCGCAATGGTGCTTAGGTTCTTTGCGCAAGTGCCGGCCTGCAATGTTGG
>JANYHE010000097.1 GCA_025359215.1 Hyphomicrobiales bacterium | reverse complement strand
CTGTTATTGCCATTGGCATACCATAAGCGGTCCAACCCGTCATAGCCATAGGTGAAGCTGCGTAAAGGATCTGCAACGCCAGCTGATTTGGCTGCAATACCCGTGATCATGCCCTTGGCATTGCGGGTGTAAAGGCTGTCCTCCACACTCACCCCGCCCCGCAGCATGGTGGTATAAACCAGCCACCCCCGATTGGCATCATAGGCATAATTCTGCTGGATGGTGTTATCGCCATAGGTGATCGATGTGGTCTGGCCACGCGCATTATACTGAATGTCATTCACATATTGCGCAGGCTGATTGGCCGTGGCGCTGGCTCCACTGGCAATGCCTTTCAGCCTGCCCGCCAGATCATAGGTGTATTGCCCCGTCACCGTGCCATCAGCCAAGGTTTTGGTCTTCAGGCTGCCGTCTGGCCAATAGTCATAGACCAGCACCTTGCTGGCCCCAGACCCTGTGGGGTTCGTATAGGTTACCTTGGCATTGCGCCCTGCCAGGTCATAGTCGAACTGGCGGCCCACGGCGATGGCGGGGAGCACTGATGCCTTGAAACTATTCAAACAAATCAGAGTGTGTGCCCATTCTGTGCAATGCCAAGACTTCCGGGTCATGCAGATCATAAATCAGTAGCCAGTCAGGCTCGATATGGCATTCCCAAAATCCCTTCCATTCACCCGACAACAAGTGCGGGCGGTTTCGCGCGGGCAGTGGTTGGTCACTCATGAGCAGTGCCAAAACGGTATCAAGCTTGGCAATGGAGGCACCACGTCTCATCACGCGCTTGTTGTCTTTTTTGAAGGCCGTGCCGAATTCAATCCGCCTCATGGCCTAACGTTTTGCCGGGGCATTGAGTTTTGCGTGCAATTCGCCAAGCGTTGATGCTTTGGAATAGGAAGCCCGTTTGGCAGGGTTTTTCGCCGCGCGCAACGCCTGCGCTGTTGCCCTGTTGGGCACATGCAGGGAAAATGGAATACCGCCAGTTTCCACTATGGCCCGGTAACTCATGTTGATGAAAGTGCTGTGTGAAACGCCAATGCGTTTCAGAATGGTCTCCGCATCCCGTTTTACCTTGGTCTCAATGCGTGCACGCACGACGTCTGCTTTGCCGAGTGTTGTCATGACCTATCCAATCTATTTGTAGCTACATTGTAGCACATTCACATGGTGATGGCAATCAATTGCACTGTTGGCCCTTTTGCCACGTCCGCCAACAGGTCTTGCTATCGCTGGTTATCGTTCACCGCGTGAATTCGAAACCGCCTTCGCCTAAAACAAAGCCTGAGTAAATCGCACCATGACAACCACTGTAACCGAATTAGCGTGTCTCAATTATGGGGTGCAGTCCAGAGGTGTCACCGGAATTCGAGGAATCCGAGGAGCACTATGTAAAAAGTGGAGCGCAAGCCACCTCATAAACGAAACCGTGCTTTTGACTTTGGTCGTGGAGCAATTTTTGAACTCTCTCGAATTCAATGCTGGTCGCGGCGTCAATTGCGAGAAGGTTTTGCGAACTCCACTCAATTCCAATTCCGCTAGCATGCAATCCGACAGCTATGCTTTCACTGACAGTTCTTGTGCAATCTTTAAACCACGCGCGCAATGTTGCATGCCCCGACTTTGCAATTAATTTTTTCAACACCCTGCGGTTGTCAATTTCAACTACGTCTCCAAGGGCCAAATCGTATGCGAAAAACGGAATACAGCAAACCATTATGGAATTCGCAGATAAGTTTTGCCCCCACAATTCCTCTAGTTCGACTCGTCCTGCCTCATCTGAAACATTTACGAACGAAGTGGAATCGCCCTTGGATTTCCAAAATGGTGATAAGTGCGTAGACACAACTTTTGATTTGTGGGCCATTTGATCTTAGTTCGGCCACCATGAGGGCGGCCAGCTAAAGTTATAATTTGGCGGTGGCGATTTGGGAAGCGTCCCCGAACCTTTTGATGGGTTGCAGAAAAGGCATGCGAGTTGAGCGTTGTCAAGCGTGGCATCACCACCTTTTGATCGAGCAATAGCATGATCAACTTGCGTACCTGTTCCAGGACGTCCGCAGAAAACGCATGTCGCGGTCGGGTCTTCTGACTTCGCCATGTCTCTGACCGCCTTGCTGAATTTCTGTCCCGCGGTTAATCCCCCGGACGAGCCAATCTTGATCTTTGGCGCGTTTCTTTCAATTATTTGAATCGCCTCTGCCTCAACTTTCGCTGCTGACCCAGAACTGCGCAGATACACTCCCTCGGGGATACCAATACCTGCTGCCACCTCAGCAATTGCCCCCGGAATTTCGCCTGGATTGTTCTTTAGTTGCTCCATATCCAGCTTGAATCGCATCCAGCTGTCGGTCAAATCATTTTTTCGAGCTTGCAAGAAGTCATTCCAAGCCTTTTGCATTTCGCGAGCGCGACGCTCCTTCGCACTCTCTCGAAAGCCTTCATTCTTTTTTTCTTGTTCACGTTGGCATGAGGAGTTGCAGCCTTGGTTAGTTGCACCGCCCGCATGCCCGTTCGGATCAGAGTTGTTGATGGGATCGTCCCCCGCATAGGCATAGCGGTTGGTGTCCACGCCGGACTGCCACGGGTCCCACGTGTCTGGCGACAGGAACCGGCCCAGCAGCGGGTCTCTGAACCGTGCGTGGTCATATTCGAGGCCTGTTTCAGGATCGAACCTTTCGTTGATATAGCCCTTGGTCTGGGGCAGGCCTGATTGCGGCAGGGTGGAGGGGGTGTTGCCAGCAATGGCCACAGGCTGGCCGTAGGGGCCGTAATCCATCCGTGTGGTGGATGAACCAAAGCGCAAGGACAAGCGATTGGAG
>JANYHE010000083.1 GCA_025359215.1 Hyphomicrobiales bacterium | reverse complement strand
TGCTCGCCGTCGACGGCCCTCTTCCAGATGGCGTAGGTCTCTGGCGAGACCACGTCGCGCAGCCGCTCGCGTGGGCGCGCAACACTCACAAGACTATACAGCATGGTATTCTCAAATCCCCGGCCTCAAAGTCATTGCTCCTTATTCAGCCGCTGACGCCAAAGGCTTGATGAAAGCCGCCATCCGCGATCCCAACCCGATCATCTTCCTTGAAAATGAAATCCTATACGGCAAGTCCTTCGAAGTCCCTAACCTTGAAGATTGGGTGGTGCCGATTGGCAAAGCGCGCATTGCCCGCAGCGGCAAGGATGTGACTATTGTGTCCTTCTCCATCGGCATGACTTATGCTTTGGCGGCTGCTGAAAAACTGGCCGCCGAAGGCATTGAATGCGAAGTGATTGATCTTCGCACCATTCGCCCGATGGATATTCAAACCGTGGTCGAGAGTGTGAAAAAAACCAATCGCTGCGTGTGTGTGGAGGAGGGTTATCCACGCTTCTCCGTTACGTCTGAAATAGCCGCCGAAATTATGACGCATGCCTTTGATTATCTCGATGCACCTGTGGCCCGCGTCGCAGGCAAAGACGTGCCCATGCCCTATGCCGCTAATTTAGAAAAGTTAGCGCTTCCGAATGTTGACGATGTTATCGCGGCAGTGAAATCTTTAATATATATGTAAATTTGTCATTGCCGGATTTATTCCGGCAACCCATCTTTCAACAGGTTCAGCCGTTGAAAGATGGTTCCCCGCAATGAATGCGGGGATGACAGTAAAAGTTAAATTTGGAGAATTAAATGTCTGATCACGATCATCACCACCACGACCATTCCCACGATACGCATCCGCATCAATTGCAGCCGCCGCATGAAGTGTTTCACGATGCCAATGCTGGCGAAATTATGCGCGCTTGGATTACCAATGGTCAGCTGAGCCTAGCGCTTCATTCCATGGCATTTGGCAAAGCTGATATGTGGGGGCACGTGCTCGCAGGCATGGCGCAACAGCTTGCTGCCTCCATGGAAGAAATGGGCCACTCCACAGCGGGCCATAATCTTGAAGTGATCCGCAAAACCTTGGTGGATGATCTTGCCAAAGCTGCTGCCAAATCTTCGGTTCTTTCCAACAAATAAAATAAGGGTTCACCCCATGCCAACCATTTTCATGCCCGCCCTTTCGCCCACCATGGAAAAGGGCAAACTTTCCAAGTGGCTTAAAAAAGAAGGCGACAAGGTGAAGAGCGGCGATGTGCTGGCCGAAATCGAAACCGATAAGGCGACGATGGAAGTGGAGTGCATTGACGAAGGTGTTTTGGCCAAGATTATGGTGGCTGAGGGCACTGAAGATGTGTTGGTGAATGCGCCAATTGCGGTGATTTTGGGGGAAGGGGAGAAGATGCCTGATCTTGCTGCTTCGACCAAAGGGACCTCATCCGGCGCAAGCGCGCCACCTTCTCCAGAGGAGAAGGGGAAGGGGAGCGCTGCAGCAATGCCCTTCTCCCTTGGAGAAGGTGCCCGAAGGGCGGATGAGGTCCCTTCCGGTGGCCGCGTTTTCGCATCCCCTCTCGCCCGCCGCCTTGCTGCACAAAAATCGATCAACCTGTCATCCATTCGCGGCTCGGGTCCGTATGGACGTATCATATCCAAGGATATCGAGACGGCGCAGGCTGCACCCCCCAGCGCGGCAGGCGCGCGAGGTGCAGTCACAGCGGGGGCGGTGACTGCACCGCCATCCGAAGCTTCAGTTTTGAAATTGTTCGAGGAGGGTTCCTATGATCTGGTGCCGCATGATGGCATGCGCAAAACCATCGCGCGCCGTCTCACAGAGTCGAAACAAACCGTTCCACATTTTTATGTGACTGTTGATATTTCGCTGGAAAATTTATTGTCCTTGCGCGAGCGGCTGAACCTGCAAGCGCCGAAAGATAAAGACGGCAAGCCGGCCTGGAAAGTCTCGGTGAATGATTTCGTAATCAAGGCCATGGCCATGGCTCTTATCAAAGTGCCAGAGGCCAATGTGAGCTGGACAGAAAACAACATGGTGAAACACCATCACGCCGATGTAGGCGTGGCGGTTTCCATCCCCGGTGGCTTGATCACACCAATCGTGCGTAAAGCCGAAACCAAGGGTCTGGCGCAAATCTCGATTGAGATGAAGGATTATGCCGTGAGGGCGAAATCACGCAAACTCAATCCTTCCGAATATACGGGCGGCTCCACATCTGTTTCCAACATGGGCATGATGGGTGTTAAAAACTTCCAAGCCATCGTCAACCCACCGCAAGCCACAATTCTGGCCGTGGGCGCCGGCGAGCGCCGCGCCGTTGTGCGTGGCAATGACATTGTGATTGAGCAGTTGATGAGTGTCACCCTCTCAACCGATCACCGCGCCGTGGATGGCGCGCTGGGGGCTGAGTTCCTGGGGGCGATTAAGATGTATCTGGAAGAGCCGGGGTTGATGTTGGTGTGATAGTGAAGAAACAGAATGGAAAGCGATTTGTATTATTTTTTGTGTTGTCGATCTTCATCTTCATTCTTGCTTTCACTCCTATTGGCGCGATCTTGCTTTGGTATTTGTTTCCGTCACAGGGACTTAAGTAATCAATGAAATCCATCCTTGCATTCGGAGACTCGCTCACTTGGGGTTACAACGCATCCACTGGCATGCGCATGGCTTATGAGGATCGCTGGCCGAATGTTCTGGCAGCAGGTCTCGCTAACAAAGCCCGTGTAATTGAAGAGGGCATGAACGGGCGCACCACAGTGTTTGATGATCCGACCACGGAGGAAAATCGCAATGGTGCTGTGGGCTTGCCGATCGCGCTGAAATCGCATCAGCCGCTTGATCTCTTGATCATCATGTTGGGCACCAATGATTTGAAGCATCACCGCGCTTTTGACTCGTCCATGGGCATGGAGCGGCTGGTGAACCTCACGCGCAAACATAATTGGTCAGGCAGTTATACCTGCCCACAGATTATTTTGGTTTCGCCAACCAGTTTGGTTCCTACTCAAAACCAGTGGTTTAACAATCTGTGGGGCCATATGATTGAAGAATCCAAACTCTTTGCAGGCCATTATGCGCGCGTTGCTGAGGAGATGGGTGTGCATTTCTTTGATGCAGGTTCGGTCGCAAAAGCCAATGATATTGATGGCGGACATTTGGATGTGGAGAATACGCGGGCGATTGGGGCAGGCTTGCTGCAGCTGGTGAAAAAGGTTTTGGAGATTTAAAATGGCCGACACAAATTTTGATGTTCTTATTATCGGTGCTGGTCCCGGCGGCTATGTGACTGCCATTCGCGCTGCTCAATTGGGTTTCAAAGTGGCCATTGTGGAGCGCGAGCATTTAGGTGGCATTTGTTTGAACTGGGGTTGCATTCCCACCAAGGCGCTGTTGCGCTCCGCTGAAATTTACACCCAGATGAAACATGCGGATGCTTATGGCTTGAGTGCTGAGAACATTTCATTCGATCCTGCCAAAGTTGTGGCGCGTTCGCGCGGCATTTCTGGTCGCCTGAATATGGGTGTGAATGGCTTACTCAAGAAAAACAAAGTGCAGATCATTTGGGGCGAAGCTAAACTCACCAAGCCCGGTGAAGTTGTGGTGGCAGACACTAAGAAGACCATCGTTATGCCGCAGAACCCAATTCCAAAAGGAACCATGGGCGCTGGAACTTACACTGCCAAACATATCATCCTTGCCACGGGTGCGCGGCCACGCGTGTTGCCCGGTTTGGAACATGACGGCAAATTGGTGTGGAGCTATTTCGAAGCTATGGTGCCTGCGGCCATGCCTAAGTCTTTGCTGGTTGTGGGTTCTGGCGCTATCGGCATTGAGTTTGCGTCATTCTACAATGCAATGGGTGTTGACGTGACTGTGGTGGAAATCATGGATCAGGTGATGCCGGTTGAAGATGTGGAGATCGCCAAATTCGCGCAGAAGCAACTTGAAAAGCACGGCATTAAATTCAAACTAAGTTCGAAAGTTGCGTCCCTCAAAAAAGGTGCCAACACTGTTACCGCCACAATAGAGCAGGGCGATAAGAAAGAAGAGATCACCGTTGACCGCGTGATCGCCGCCACTGGTGTTGTTGGCAATATTGAAGGCTTGGGCCTGGAAACGCTGGGCGTGAAGACCGATCGCGGCTGCGTGGTGACGGATGGATATGGCCGCACCAATGTGGCGGGGCTTTATGCGATTGGTGACGTGGCTGGGCCCCCGATGCTGGCTCACAAGGCTGAACATGAAGGCGTGATCTGCATAGAGAAGATCAAGGGCATGGATGCTCACCCGATGATCAAAGAACAAATTCCCGGCTGCACCTATTGCCACCCGCAAGTGGCCAGCGTGGGCCTCACCGAAGCCAAAGCCAAGGCTGCAGGATATGAAGTGAAGGTGGGCCGCTTTCAATTCCTCGCAAATGGCAAAGCCATAGCACTGGGCGAGGATCAAGGTCTGGTGAAGACTGTGTTTGATGCCAAAACAGGCCGCTTGCTGGGTGCTCATATGGTGGGTGCAGAAGTCACAGAATTAATCCAAGGCTTCGTCATCGCCATGGGACTTGAAACAACCGAAGCAGAATTGATGCACACCGTGTTCCCACACCCAACACTTTCAGAAATGATGCATGAAAGCGTGCTGGACGCTTATGGCCGCGTCATTCATATGTGATCTTGAATCGAACACCTTGATGGACCATATCATGCGCGCACTGAATTTCTCGACTGAGGCCAAAATGGACAGCAAGAATATTATCATCGCCATAATCATGGGCATCATCGCAGGGTGGCTCGCCAGCTGGGTGGTGGGCGGATATGGCGTAGTGCAATATTTGATCAGCGGTGTGCTGGGTTCCTTTGTCGGCTCATATGTTCTAAACAAATCGGGCATCAATCTTGGCATACGTAATGAGATCGGGCGCGATATCGCAACGGCAACAATTGGCGCAATCATTGTTATGATCATCGCTAGAATATTACACTGAGTGGGAGACTAATATGCAAGGCATTATGGACATTGGTAGCGTTGGCTTTTGGGGCACTGTTCTAATTGGCATACTTGCCGGCTGGATCGCTGAAAAAGTCACAGGTTTTAATATGGGACTGATCATGAATTTGATCACAGGTATTATTGGATCGTGGATTGGTTTCTTTATTGCGAATGCCGCGCATATTCAGCTCGGCGAAATATTCCATGGTTGGTTCCTCGGCAATCTCGTTGTGTCTGCAGCGGGCGCAATTGTCTTGCTTTTGGTTTTGAAAGTTTTGCGCGGTCGCCGCTAAAGTATAAATGACAACACTTCTCGACACGTTAAAACCACGTCATCCGGAAAAAGCTAATCGTCCTGAAACACCAATCTTGCGCAAGCCGGATTGGATCAGGGTGAAGGCTCCGGGCTCGCCAATCTATGCGGAGACGCAGAAGATTGTGCGTGAGAATAAGCTGGTGACTGTGTGCGAAGAAGCTGGTTGCCCGAACATTGGCGAGTGTTGGTCAAAGAAGCACGCCACCTTCATGGTGATGGGCGACACTTGCACAAGGGCTTGTGCATTCTGCAATGTGAAGACCGGAATGCCAGAGGCATTAGATTTGGGCGAGCCGGAACGCGTGGCAGATGCTGTGGCCCGCATGGGTTTGATGCATTCAGTGATTACGTCGGTGGACCGTGATGATTTGCCTGACGGTGGTGCGCGACATATTGCTGAGACTGTGTTGGCCATTCGGGCGGCTTCGCCTGCCACAACCATTGAGGTTCTCACGCCTGATTTTTTGAAAAAATCTGGTGCGCTGGAAATGGTTGTGGAAGCGCGCCCCGATGTGTTCAACCACAATCTTGAAACGGTTCCAGGCCTCTATTTAAAAATTCGCCCGGGTGCGCGTTATTTCCATTCATTGCGTTTGCTGGAGAGGGTGAAAGAACTCGATCCACAGATGTTTACCAAATCCGGCATCATGGTTGGTCTTGGTGAAACCCGTGAACAAGTCATGCAAGTGATGGATGATATGCGTTCGGCTGGCATAGATTTCATCACCATCGGGCAATATCTGCAACCCACGCGCAAGCATGCGGCCATTGATCGATTTGTAACACCTGATGAATTTAAGTCTTATGAGACAGTGGCTTATTCTAAAGGCTTTTTAATGGTGTCATCGTCACCGCTCACGCGTTCATCACATCATGCTGGTGATGATTTTGCCAAATTGCGCGCTGCCCGCGCCGCAAAATAAATGCCGCATTTTTCCACCACGCGCCGGGTTAATCTCACGCCCGATCAAGCCTATGCAATTGCGGCAGATGTTTCTTCTTACAAAGATTTCATTCCACTTCTGAAGCGTTCGGTCATTCGCGGCGAGCGCAAAATTGAGAATGGTGTTGAACGTTTTCTTGCCGATCTCGTTTTAGTTGTTCCAAAAGTTAATATGACTGAAAGTTTCACCAGCCAAGTGACTGCCGACGCCAATGCGCATTCGGTGACAGCCACATCATCGGATGGGCCTTTGAAGTCACTTAAAGCGGTTTGGAAAATTTCTTCAACGGCCGATGGCAGAGCCGATGTTTCCATCACCTTGGACTACACATTAAAAAACATGATGCTGCAAATGATGGCGGGTGGATTTATGGATTTTGCCGCGCAGAAAATTATGCAGGCCTTTGAAGATCGTGGTCGTGCACTTTATGGTTTGGCAGTGAGTTGAGCCAAAACGATTTCAAACGCATATTGCATAGATTTCTTGCGAATTTCTGCGCGAGACAGTGGCCCTAATTTTTGGACAAATGAAACCGTAGCCTCACGCTGTGCAACGGCAAAATGAACCAACCCAACCGGCTTCAATGCACTGCCGCCGCCGGGACCGGCCACTCCGGTTATTGAAACTGCAATATCTGCTGCCGAATGCAACATCGCACCCTGCGCCATTGCAATTGCCACTTCTTCACTCACCGCACCAAATTGAGAAATGAGATCGTAAGGAACGTCGAGCATTTCAACTTTTGCTGCGTTGGAATACGTCACAAAACCGCGATCAAAAATTTCTGATGATCCTGCAATATCAGTGATTGCTGAGGCCACCATGCCACCCGTACAGCTTTCTGCTGTTGCCAGTTTCATCTGGCCTTTTTGCAGGGCTGCAAACACGTCATGTGCAATGTTCATGCTGGCAACCTTACAGTGGCAATTGCGAAAGCGGCCATACCTTCTTTGCGACCAATCGCTCCCAAAGTTTCAGTTGTCGTCGCTTTTATCGCAATGCGATCACCTGCAATGTTAAGCAAGGGCGATAGCAGCGCTTTCATCGCACTAATATGCGGACTGACTTTTGGGGCCTCGGCTAGAATTGTGATATCCACATTTGCGATAATGCCGCCCTTCGCCGTAAGCAAATCCATCGCTTTTTTCACAAATATTGACGAAGGCGCGTTTTTCCATTGCATATCTGAAGGTGGAAAATGGATGCCGATATCACCTTCCCCAATTGCGCCGAGGATTGCATCAGTCAATGCATGAAGGCCTACGTCTGCGTCTGAATGGCCTTTCAGTTTGTGGGTGTGGGGAATTTCAACGCCACAAAGCATGACGGCATTTCCTGTTTCGAAAATATGAAAATCAATGCCCTGTCCAGTGCGAATGTCGGGCCGTCCGGCAAACATGCGCTGTGAAAGTTCTGTGTTGGCAATTTCCACATCGGCACCTGTTGTTAGTTTTTTGTTTTGGGCCTCGCCTGCAATCATATGCACTTTCATCCCTGCATATTCGGCTACGGCCGCATCATCGGTCAGTCCTGTTTGGTTTTCAGCGGCGGCTTTTTGATGGGCAGCCAAGATCATTTGAAAGTTAAAGCCTTGTGGTGTTTGAGCAAACCACAATGAAGAACGATCAACTGTTGTCGTAATCACGCCCTCTGGGGCAAATTTCATCGTATCTGCTACGGCCATTCCGGGAACCAAGGCATCTTTGGTTTGAAGCTCAGAAATTATTTTGCTGATCAGCTCTGCTGAGATAAAAGGGCGCGCCGCATCGTGGATTAACACGTGTTTTGGGCTAATCGCGGCGCAGGCCTCAACACCCAATCGGCATGAGTTTTGCCGGGTCGCACCTCCAATAACAAAGGGTGGAAATTGTAAACCTAACGTTGCCAGATTGAAAAGGGCTTCATGTCCTGCGCCCACAACGACTTGGACATGGGAGACTTCTGGGTGATCGAGGAAAGCTTTAAGCGTCCACCAAATCACCGGCTTGCCACCAATAATCTGATATTGCTTGGGAATTTCGCCACCGGCGCGAAGGCCATTGCCTCCCGCCACAATTACTGCCGCTGCTGTCATTGCTATCGCTTAGAGGATTCTTTTGTGAATGAAAATGTGCTGATTATACTTGACGATGCTGCAGTGCAGTATAGTATGGCTAAAAATTAATCGCAGGAAAGTGTTGCTTAATTTATGAGCATACAGATCGGACCCATCAAAACACGCAATCGCGTTTTCCTTGCCCCTATGTCTGGTGTTACGGATGAACCGTTTCGCGCTGTGGCGCATGAGGCCGGTGCAGGGTTGGTTGTATCTGAAATGGTGGCGAGTGAAGAACTTGTGCGTGAACGCCCAGATATGATGCGGCGTGCGCGGGGTGCCAAGCGGGTTTCCCCCTTTGTCATGCAGCTTGCCGGCCGCGAAGCCAAATGGATGAGTGAGGGTGCAAAAGTTGCTCAAGATTTGGGTGCCGATATTATTGATATCAACATGGGTTGTCCGGCGCGGCAGGTGACTGGTGGGCTTTCGGGCTCGGCACTCATGCGCGATTTGGATCATGCCATTACTTTGGTGGAAGCCACGGTTGCCGCAGCCAAAGTTCCGGTGAGCCTAAAAATGCGTTTGGGTTGGGACGATAATATGCTCAATGCGCCGGAATTAGCAAAGCGAGCCGAAGCTGCTGGTGTGGCTTTGATCACAGTTCATGGCCGCACCCGCTGCCAGTTTTATACGGGCAAAGCCAATTGGAATGCCATTCGTGCCGTGCGTGACGCCATCAAAATTCCGCTGATTGCTAATGGTGATGGCGACACCGTGGACGATGCAAAAGCCATGCTTAAAGCTTCAGGCGCAGATGGTGTGATGTTAGGCCGCTCAACTTACGGCAGGCCGTGGTGGCCCGCTGTGATTGCAGAAGGTTTGGAAAAAGGATCGGGCGGTGCGGCACCGTCTTTGGATGAGGAGTGCCGCTACCTACAACAGCAACACGAGGCCACGCTTTCACTTTATGGAATTTTACATGGCAATAAGGCGTTTCGGAAGCATTTGGGCTGGACAATCAAGAGATTGGCGGACCGTGGCATCATTAATTTAGATCACAGTTTAACCTTACGACAGACATTGATGGTTGAGCGCGACAATGCGGTTGTTGCAGAGGGTATTTCGCGTTTGTTCGAACAAGACCTTGCGAGGGTAGCATGACAGCTGTTTTAGCGCCGAGCTTGCGGGCTATTTTTGAAACATTGCCGAATCCAATTTTGATCTTAGACGCCAGTGATCATATCTGCTTGGTCAATGGCATTACAGAAGATTTCTTTCAGGTCAGCACGGCGATGTTGCAGCGGCTAAGCCTGAGTGACATTGTGCCTTTTGCCAGCCCGGTGCTTCAGGCTGTTGCTCAAGTTCGTTCACACGGAGGTGTTGTGAATGAATATGCCATCACAGTGGGCCGGCCGAGAATTGGCGGTGAGCGCGTTGTTGATTTGCAAATTGCCCAAGTAGCAGATGATCCTGATTTTGTTTTGATCATGCTTCTCAAGCGCTCCATGGCGCATAAATTCGATCTCCAACTTTCTCACCAAGGGGCTGCACGATCAGTTTCCGGGATGGCCTCTATGTTGGCCCATGAAATTAAAAATCCACTATCAGGCATTAGAGGTGCGGCGCAATTGTTGGAGCCAGCGCTTGCCGATAGCGACCGCCCTCTAGCGCGTTTGATCTGTGACGAGACAGACCGAATTCGTGATCTTGTCGATCAAATGGAAGTGTTTTCTGACGAGCGCCCCCTAGAGCGCCAGCCCATTAATATTCACGTTGTTCTTGACCGTGTGAAACAGCTCATCGCTGCGAGTGTGGCTGGGCATGTTGTTTTGCGTGAAGATTATGACCCCTCGCTGCCAGCGGTGAATGGCAATCATGATCAGTTGGTGCAGGTGTTTTTAAACCTGGCGAAAAATTCAGTTGATGCAGTGGAGCACAGCGATACACGTGAGGTGACTTTTACAACGGCTTTCCGGCCCGGCATGAAACTTTCGGTGCCAGGTTCGGAAGAACGAATCTCGCTGCCATTAGAAGTGTGCGTGCATGACACAGGATCGGGTGTGGCAGAGGATTTGCGACCTCATATTTTTGATCCGTTCGTCACAAATAAACCTCAAGGGCGCGGCCTTGGCTTGGCTTTGGTTGCAAAAATTGTTCGTGATCATGGTGGCGTGGTGGAATGTTTGTCGCGTGAGCGCGGCACCACGTTTCGCATTCTGTTGCCATTGACGCGCGAAGTATCGAGCAAGGACTTAAATATATGAATGTAAAAACTGTTCTTCTCGCTGATGATGATAGCGCCATTCGCACCGTGCTGACGCAAGCCCTCAGCCGCGCAGGTTATGCAGTGCGCGCGACGGCTACAGCGACAGCATTATGGCGTTGGGTTGCTGAAGGGCAGGGCGACATTGTTTTGACCGACGTTGTGCTGCCCGATGAGAATGCATTCGACGTGATCCCGCGCATTAAAAAAATGCGGCCCAACCTTCCGGTTGTTGTCATGAGTGCGCAAAACACTATCATGACGGCCATTCGCGCGGCTGAACTTGGAGCCTATGATTATCTGCCAAAACCGTTTGATTTGAGTGCTTTAGTGCAGACAATTGCGCGCGCACTTGAACAATCAAACAAGGTGCCTACAGCGCGAACAGTTGAAAAATCGGAAAATCTGCCTCTCATCGGGCGCTCCTCCGCCATGCAAGACATCTACCGGATGATTGCGAGGTTGACTCAGACCGATTTAACGGTGACGATTATTGGTGAAAGCGGCACAGGCAAGGAATTGGTCGCCCGGGCTTTGCACGATTATAGCAAGCGTCGAAAAGGGCCCTTCGTTGCAGTGAACATGGCAGCCATTCCACGCGAACTGATTGAGTCCGAGTTGTTCGGTCATGAGAAGGGGTCTTTCACCGGCGCAGGCGCAAGGATGGCTGGACGCTTTGAACAGGCCGAAGGTGGAAGTTTATTTCTCGATGAAATTGGCGATATGCCACTTGAAGCGCAGACCCGACTTTTGCGGGTTTTGCAACAAGGCGAATATACGACCGTTGGTGGGGCTTCACCGATTAAAACCAATGTTCGCATCATTGCCGCAACTCATCGTGATTTGAGACAGCTGATCAATCAGGGCCTGTTTCGTGAAGATTTGTTTTTCCGTTTGAATGTGGTGCCCCTCCGTTTGCCGCCTTTGCGTGAGAGAACAGAAGACATTGCAGATCTTGTTCGACACTTTTTAGAAAGCGCAAAAAAAGAAGGATTGCCACACAAAGATATCGCGCCAGAGGCGGTGGAGCGACTGAAGATTTATCGCTGGCCAGGCAATGTTCGGGAGTTGGAAAACCTTGTCAAACGTCTCATGGCCATGGAAGTGAATGATGTGATTGGTGCGGCATCAGTTGAACGTGAACTTGCTTCTAATCCTGTGTCCGAGGGTGCAAATTTTGGGTCTAACAACTTTAATAGTCTGGCTGAATTCGTTGAGCACCATCTGGCGGATTACTTCGCAGGCTTTGGTTCAGCTCTGCCGCCAGAAGGCCTTTATGAGAGAATTCTAGCAGAGCTTGAGCCGCCGCTGCTGCGTGCTGTACTCGTTGCCACGCATGGCAATCAATTGAGGGCGGCAGATTTGTTGGGGATCAACAGAAACACCCTTCGCGCAAAATTAAAAGACCGTCAGATCAGACCGATACGCGGATTAGCTTAGACTCCAAGTGAGCTGTGTCTAAAACATCACTATAGGTGTTGAATTTTAGCCACAGTCTCGTGCATAACCACGGTTATGTTGAAAACGAGCGATATCCAAATTTCTCAGCGGTTGCGTGGCCTTTCAGGCTGGGCGGCTTTGGGCTTGGTCGTTTTAGGCACACTGACAGGATTTTCAACTTTTCTGCTATTGACAGGTGTTACCCCAATCAAGCCCTCAGAAAAGCTGATTGATGGATTGATTTTTGCCAATTCAGTTTTGCTGATCCTGATGGCCACAATGATCGGAGGTCAACTTTTTCATTTGCTCGTCGAACACAGGCGAGGGACGGCCGGAACGGGATTGCATATCCGGTTGATTTCATTGTTCAGTATGGTGGCATTGGTGCCTGCAATATTAATTGCGGTGTTCGCTTCTGTAACTCTGAATCGTGGTCTTGATTCATGGTTCTCAGATCGAACGCGTGCAATTGTTGAAACAGCAGCTTCAGTGGCTGATGCTTATCTGGTTAATGCATCTGAGGCGACTCGCACTGATTTGGCAAATATTTCGGCTGACTTGGTGCAACAATTGCCTGATTTCAACAATGATCGCCCTACTTATTTGCGTCGGGTCGCACGACATGCAGCATTGCGAAACTTGGCTGCCATTTTTGTTTTCGATACGACAACGAAACAGATTGTTGCGAATATTACAGCCAACGACAACATCAAATTTATAGCTCCACCTGATGATGCTATGGCAAAAGCCGATAAAGGCGAACTGGTCGTGTTGCCGCCCGGCAGGGGTGGTAATCTCGTCCGTGCACTGATTAAGTTGCAAGGATATCCCTCTCATTATCTTTATGCATACCGCATTATTTCTCCGGTTGTGATTGATCAGTTGACCAAAACTCAAGATGCAAAAGCAGAATATGATCGTTTGCTCAAACAGCGCGTGGGTGTGCAACTCACATTTGGTCTGGTTTATGCGCTTGTTGCGTTGGTGTTTCTGTTGGCGTCCATATGGGTGGGCATGTGGTTCTCTGACCGATTGGTGGCACCCATTGTCCGTTTGTTGACAGCTTCTCGGCAAGTGGCGCAAGGCGATTTTAACGCAAAAGTTAATGTGATTGACGGGCCAGGCGATTTGATGACACTTTCTCAGACATTTAATATGATGACTGACCAAGTGAAGCTGCACCGAGACCAGCTGGTTGAAACCAATGAACAGCTTGATGATCGCCGACGTTTCACCGAAGCTATGTTATCTGGCGTGAGTGCGGGCGTGATAGGGATTGACGCTGATCACTGCATTTCATTGGTTAATCGCTCGGCTTCAAATTTGTTGGTTATGAATGAGTTTGATTTGCAGGGGAAATCTTTGGCGACAGTCTTGCCAGACATGGCGACAATATATGAAACAGCGCTATCTCGACCATCGGGTTCTGCCGAAGGCCAAATTGACATGCAGGTGAATGGGCAAGATGTGAGCTTTATTGTGCGCATTACTACAGAACGTGCCGATGGTGCCGAGCATGGTTATGTTTTGACATTCGATGATATTACACAACTTGTTTCAGCGCAGCGAAATTCTGCGTGGTCAGATATTGCGCGGCGCATTGCCCATGAAATAAAAAATCCGCTGACACCCATTCAACTTTCTGCCGAACGATTGAAACGAAAATATCTCAAAGAGATCACCACTGACAAGCATGTTTTCGAACAGTGCACTGATACTATCATCAGGCAGGTGGGCGATTTGGGGCGCATTGTTGATGAGTTTTCGTCCTTTGCGCGCATGCCCAAAGCTGTGCTCGAACGCAATAATCTATCCGATGTGGTGAGAGAAGCTACAGTTCTTCAGCGGGTGTCTTCGGGTGACATTGATATTGTTTTAGAACTTGAAAATAATCCATTGCTATTCGAATTTGATCGCCGCCTTCTCACTCAAGCTGTCACGAATTTGGTGAAGAATGCCAAGGAAGCAATCGAAGCAAAAGAAGATCAGGGGACTCGTGGTCGTATTGTTATTGAAACAGGAATTGAAAATTCCATGCCCTTCGTGCGTTTCACGGATAACGGAATTGGATTGCCGCAGGAAAATCGCAATCGGTTGGCTGAACCCTATATGACCACCCGGGAAAAAGGCACCGGGCTTGGCCTTGCCATAGTGAAGCGCATTATGGAAGAACATGGTGGACGGTTAAAGCTTTCAGATGCACCAACAGGTCAAGGTGCTTCGGTGACTTTGTACTTCGCACCACTCCCTCAAACAGAACTTTTAATAGCGTAGATTGGAACCCCATGGCCGCTGATATTCTGATCATTGATGACGAAGCTGATATTCGGGAGCTAGTTGCTGGCATTTTGCAAGATGAAGGTTTTGAAACCCGACTGGCGCATAATTCCGATGCAGCACTTTCAGAAGTGGCATTGCGTAAACCTTCAATGATTATTCTTGATATTTGGTTGCAGGGATCAAAGTTGGACGGTTTGGACTTGCTGCTGGAAATCAAGCAACTGCACCCCACATTGCCTGTGGTTATTATTTCTGGTCACGGCAATATAGAGACGGCAGTGGCAGCCATTAAACGCGGCGCTTATGAATATATTGAAAAGCCGTTTAATGCCGATAGGCTTGTGTTGGTGGTGGGGCGCGCGCTTGAGACATCGCGACTCAAGCGCGAAAATGAAGACTTGCGGGGCCGTGCTGGGCTGGATCAAGAACTGATCGGCAATTCCGCTTCAATGCGGCAGCTTAGACAATTATTGAAAAAAATTGCGCCTACAAACAGCCGTGTGTTGATCACAGGGCCTATGGGGGCTGGCAAAGAAATGACTGCCCGTTCAATGCACAGTTTTTCGCAACGTGCCAATGGGGCATTTGTGGTGCTGAGTGCTGCCACCATGGCCCCAGAGCGCATGGAAGAAGAACTATTCGGAATTGAAACTAAACCAGACCAACTGCCCCGCATTGGGGCACTGGAAGAGGCCCATGGTGGCACACTCTACATTGATGAAATCGCCGACATGCCATTGGAAACGCAAGGTAAGGTTTTGCGGGTTTTGTTGGACCAGACTTTTCAACGGGTGGGCGGCAGTAAAAAGGTTAAGGTGGATGTTCGCATTATAACGTCCACATCGCGAGATTTGAATGCGTTGATCAACGAGCAAAGGTTTCGTGAAGATCTATATCATAGGCTTGGTGTTGTGCCGGTGCGAGTGCCGGGGCTGAATGAACGCCGTGAAGACATTCCAGAATTGATTGATGGTTTTGCGCGCTCCTTTTCGGCGGCCTCCGGCCAACCACAGCGCCGTTTTTCAAATGATGCGATAGCTGTTTTGCAAACCAGAGATTGGCCCGGCAACGTGCGCGAACTGCGCAACAATGTGGAACGTGTTATGATTCTCGCTTCGGGAGATCCGCAGGAAGAAATTACGGCAAATATGCTTCCAACGGATATTCCAAATGCAGGTGCAAGTTCTGGCTTGGGGGGCGAACATTTGCTCACATTGCCGTTGCGGGAGGCGCGGGAAGCCTTCGAACGCGATTATATAGCGTCTCAGTTGTCGCGGTTTGGCGGAAATATTTCCAGAACGTCAGCCTTTATTGGTATGGAACGGTCTGCATTGCATCGTAAAATCAAGATGTTAGGTTTAACATCGCGTGAAGAAGAGCCAATTTAACCCGAGCATCCTTTTGCCACAAAGATAATCATGCTATGTGGTGTCAATCGCTTTTGACGACCCCGTAAAAACAACAAAAATCGGAACTAAAACCATGGCGCAAGAAAAACAACAAAATTTACAAGACACTTTCCTCAATCATGTTCGAAAAACTAAAATTCCAGTCACTGTGTTTCTGGTGAATGGTGTGAAGCTGCAGGGCATTGTCACTTGGTTTGATAATTTCTGTTTGCTGTTGCGCCGCGATGGTGTTTCGCAGTTGGTTTATAAACACGCCATTTCTACGATCATGCCGGGCGGACCTATCAGTCTGTTCGATGATGAGGGTGCCACTACGTGACAATTAAAAAGCACGTTAAGGCAGGCGGCGGCGTAGATTTTCAAATGGAGGGACCAGAGCTCACTAGAGCACTGGTGTTGCATGTTGAACGCAAGACCCGTGGTGTTGGCAATTCATTTGATCGCGATGCGCAAAGCAAATTAGACGAAGCCATTGGTTTGGCTGAGGCCATTGATTTGGAAATTGCTGAAACTTTGATTGCGCCACTTGTTGCGCCCAAGCCGGGCACCTATTTGGGCACAGGCAAAGTGGCTGAAATTGGCAAGCTGGTCGAAGCTTCTGAATGCGAGCTGGTTGTGGTTAATGCGCAGCTTTCGCCTGTGCAACAACGCAATCTGGAAACGGCTTGGAATGCCAAAGTGCTTGATCGCACGGGCTTGATTCTTGAAATTTTCGGTCGACGTGCAACCACCAAAGAAGGCATTTTGCAGGTTGAGCTTGCTCATTTGCATTATCAAAAATCACGGCTTGTGCGGTCATGGACTCACCTTGAACGCCAACGCGGTGGCTTCGGCTTCTTGGGCGGCCCCGGCGAAAGCCAATTGGAAATGGATCGCCGATTGATTCAGGAGCGTATTTCTAAGATCGAAGGAGAGCTGGAAACGGTTGTTAAAACCCGTGATCTTCACCGGAAAGGGCGCGAACGCATTCCCTATCCGATTGTTGCTCTAGTCGGTTATACCAATGCTGGCAAATCGACTCTGTTTAACAAGTTGACTGATGCCAACGTGTTGGCCAAGGATTTGTTGTTTGCAACGCTTGATCCCACCATGCGCAACATCACTTTGCCGAGTGGTCGCAAGATTATCTTGTCGGACACTGTGGGCTTTATTTCAGAATTGCCAACCACGTTGATCGCCTCGTTTCGGGCGACACTGGAAGAGGTTTTGGCTGCCGATGTCATACTGCACGTGCGCGACGTGAACCATGCTGAGACGGAAGCCCAAAGCCATGATGTGAGTTTGGTGCTGGAAGAGCTTGGCATTGATGAACAGCGCCGCAGTTTGATTATTGAAGTCTGGAATAAATCTGACTTGCTTGATGAGCAAGAGCGCAGCAACCGCGAGGCACAAGCCGCACGCCGCACCGATGTGGCTTTGGTTTCTTCACTGACGGGAGCTGGCATTGATCAACTGCTAGAAAAAGTGGAACAACGTTTGGCTAAGACCAGCGTTATTTATGATATTACGCTTGATCCTTCTGATGGCAAAGGCATGGCATGGCTGCACCAGCGCGGTGAAGTGCTGGATCGCACATCATTCGAAGATGGCCGCACGCAGCTTTCTGTGCGTTTAGATGCGGATACGGCCGGCCAAGCTGAAGCAAAATATGGCAAGGCGATGAAACAGAAAAAGGGTTGATATCTTATGCGCGGGGCGTTTGCTCACTCTCGCGCGTGAAATAATAGGCAAACAAGATGGGAACCAAGGTGACAGCAATCACGAATATTGCCACAACATTGGTGATGGGCCTGATCGTTGGATGACGCAATTCTCCATAAATCCAAATCGGGAGTGTGGTTTGTTGACCAGCCGTAAATGTGGTGACGATCACCTCATCAAAACTGAGCGCAAAGGCCAACATGCCGCCTGCTAGCAAGGCCGTGGCAATTTGTGGCAGGACGATGTAGCGGAAAGTCTGCACCCCAGTAGCACCCAAATCCATCGAGGCCTCGACCATTTCGGCGCTGTTGCGGCGAAACCTTGCCAACACATTGTTATAAACTACAACCATGCAAAATGTGGTGTGGCCCAGAATGATGGTCCATGTGGAAAATGAAATAAACATGATATCGAACGCCGATCGCAAAGCCATGCCGGTTATGATGCCGGGCAGGGCGATGGGAAGGATAAATAATAGCGACAAAGCGTTACGGCCAAAGAATTTGGCACGTGAAAGTGCAGCAGCGGCACATGTGCCAAGGATGATGGCCAGAAGCGTCGAGATTAGCGCTACTTTTAACGAAAGGTAAAGCGGAGGCCAAATATCGGGCCTGTCAAACCATGCGGTTGCAAACCACCGTGTGGTGAGGCCCGGCGGTGGGAACTGAAATGATTTTTCTTCGGTTGAGAAGGCATAAAGAATGATCAATGCGAGCGGCAGAAGCAAAAACAATACTCCTGACGCTGCGGCAACTTTAAGCGGCCATTTTGCTTCAGAGCGCATCGAATGCTCCCAAACGCTTGGCGATCATGAGATAAATACCCATGATGACCATCGCCACCACGGTGAATGCTGCAGCGAGTGGAATATCACCCGATGTGCCTTGGAAGGTGTAAACGGCTTGACCTATCATCAACCGCGAATTGCCTACAATTTGCGGCACGATATAATCACCCAAGGTTAGCGAAAATGTGAATATTGAACCTGCAACCACACCGGGAAAAGCCAATGGAAATATCACATTGCGGAAGGTTTGCCGCGGCGTTGCACCCAGATCAGCGGAGGCCTCAATAAACGTAAAAGGCACGCGCTCTAATGACGATTGGATTGGCAAGATCATATAAGGCAGCCAGATATAGACGAAGACGAGAAATGTTCCGATATAGCTGAACGATAAGGAGGAACCACCAATGCTGGGAATGGCGAGAATTGCATCAATCAACCATTGGCAATGAAGCGAGGTGGCAATCCAACTGATAATCCCTTCCTTGGCCAAGATAAGCTTCCACGCATAGATCTTTACCAGATAGCTCGACCACAGCGGCATCATCACTGCGATGTAAAAAAGTGCTTTCATTTTGCCTTTGGCAAATTGTGCGGCGTAATAGGCAATCGGAAATGCAATAATCGCGCTGGCGATTGTGACAGCTGCGGCCATGATTAATGTGCGTAGAATAATATCGCGGTTGGCTTCATCAAAAAGATGCGCATAAGTGGCCAATGTAAATTCATGCAGCACCACGCCTGAAAAATCGTCTAGTGCATAAAAGCTTTGTAAAAGTAGCGCTGCCAGTGAACCAAGATAAACAATCACCAACCAGAATATGGGAGGCGCTAACAAGGCCGCTGTAAAGAGGCCCGGTTTTCGAAAAAAAAGAGTCGACAGTTTGGACATTTGAAAGTGCTAGAAATCATTTCACGCAGCGGCAAACCGCTGCGTGATTGTTTCAGATTATTTCCCTTGAACCGCAACGTAGTCCTTCGACCATTGCGAATAAGGAACGCAGCTGCCTTCCGCTTCGCATTTGCCAATGGGGGTGCGCCAGAAATAAATTTTGTCGAAATTGGCAAAACCATTGGTGTCGCAACCCGTGTCAGTGAGTAGCGCATTGCCTTTGCAAGCAGCAGGCACCGCAGGCACCGAACCGAACCATGCAGCAACATCGCCCTGCACTTTGGCCTCAAGCGAGTGGTTCATCCACATATAAGCACAATTGGGGTGGGCGGCGTTGACGTGCATCATGGTCGTGTCTGACCAGCCCGTGGCACCTTCGGCTGGAATGGTGGAGGCGACTGGTTTTTTATCCGCTTGCAGCAAGTTCACTTGGTAGGGCCACGAAGATGATGCGACGACACCTTCGTTTTTGAAGTCATCAACTTGAACGGCAGCGTCGCCCCAATAACGACCGACCAAAGCGCGTTGTCCGGTCACCAGAGCCAGTGCGGCGGCATACTGATCTTTGTTCAATTCATAGGGGTTTTTGATTCCGAGTTCGGGCTTCTTGGTCATTAAATAAACCGCAGCATCGGCAATGGCGATAGCACCATAATAGGCCTGCACGCGGCCTTTGTTAGATTTGCCGTCGGGCAAGTTTTGTTCTTCGAACACCACGCTCCAGCTCTTTGGTGCTTCTTTGAAAACAGTGGTATTATAGGCGAGCACGTTTGGCCCCCATTGATAAGGTGTGCCGTAATGAACGCCATCAACCGTGTTCCAAGGGGCGGCCTGCAAACGCGGGTCAACATCTTTCCAATTTGGAATCAGATCGACATTAATCGGTTGCACTTTCTTGCCGGCAACAAGGCGCAGCGAAGCATCGCCCGAAGCGGTTACAAGATCAAAGCCACCTTGGTTCATCAATGTGACCATTTCATCGGAGGAGGCAGCCGTTTTCACATTCACCTTGCAGCTTGTGGCCTTTTCGAAATCAGTCACCCAATCATAGGCTTTGTCTGATGCGCCGCTCTCTACATAACCTGGCCATGCCACGATATCGAGTTGGCCTTCACCAGCGCCCAAGGCTTTGACCATATCGGCCATAGCAGGGGCGACAAAACTGGCGCTGGCCAGAAGTGCGATGATTGCGGTTTGAATTGATTTCATGTTTACTCTCCATTTTGCCGATTATTTTGCGGCGTTGGTGCAAGGTTAGACCTGAATGCGATTGTGGATCAAGAACCCCCTAGCGATATTAGCCGAAAATGCCGCAGGCGGAATTGTTGTGGAAGGCACCCGAATTGTAGAATTGGTGCAGCGCGGTAAAACACCTATTCATGATGCCGTATTTGATGCATCGGCGCATGTTGTGCTGCCAGGTTTGATCAACACCCATCATCATTTCTATCAGACGCTGACGCGTGCGCATCCGCAAGCCATCAACAAAGAATTGTTTGATTGGTTAAAGGCCCTTTATCCGGTTTGGGCAAGGCTGACGCCAGAAGCGCACCGACTGGCGACACGCTTGGCGTTGACTGAATTGCTAATGTCGGGCGTCACTTGCACATCAGACCATCATTATGTTTTTCCCGGAGGCTTGGATGAGGCAATGGATATTCAGGTAGAGGAAGCGGCCCGCGTTGGGGTTCGCATGATGGTGACACGCGGCTCGATGAATCTTTCCGTGAAAGATGGTGGGTTGCCGCCTGATTCAGTAGTGCAAGATCAAGATACTATTTTAGCAGATTGTGAGCGCGTGATTGGGAAATATCATCAGCGCGGTGAGGGGGCGATGGTGCAGATTGGCCTCGCTCCATGCTCTCCTTTTTCCGTGACGCGTGATTTGATGCGTGAAACGGCTTCATTGGCAGAAAGACTGGACTGCAGGCTTCACACGCATTTGGCCGAAACCAAAGATGAAGATGAATTCTGTGTTTCGCAATTTGGCATGCGGCCACTGGATTATTTGGAGGATTCAGGCTGGTTGAATAATCGCACGTGGTTGGCACATGGTATTTATTTCAATGATTCTGATGTTCAGAAATTGGGCAAACATGGCGTGGGAGTTTGCCATTGCCCTACCTCAAATATGACATTGGCTTCGGGCCAATGTCGCACTTGCGAACTGGAAGCAGCTGGTGTTGCAGTTGGTTTAGGAGTTGATGGTTCAGCTTCGAATGACAGTTCTAATCTGATGGAAGGGGTGCGTCATGCCCTGCTTCTCAACCGCCTCACTTACAATGCCACAGTTACCCATTTGGATGCGCTGCGATGGGCAACGAAAGGTTCAGCCGCGTGTTTGGGGCGCTCAGATATTGGTGAAATCGCAGTGGGCAAACAAGCTGACATTGCGATGTTCTCACTCGATGAATTGCGCTTCTCGGGGGCTGGAGATCCCATTGCTGCACTCGTATTGTGCGGTGCACACAAGGCAGATCGTGTGATGGTTGCAGGGCAGTGGCGTGTGATTGAAAGCCAGCCAGTGGGAATTGATGTGGCCAGACTACGCGCCGAACACGGCAAAGTTTCCGCGAACTTCATTTGACGGCGCTGATTGGCGTGTTACACTCGACACAATAATAACAAGCGGGGGAAGCGCAGATTGGCAAACGAAAATAGCCAGACTGCCGTGGTTGTCGAAGACTTACACAAGTCTTTTGGTCAACTGGAGGTGCTTAAGGGTGTAAGCCTGACTGCACGCGAGGGCGATGTCGTTTCAATGATCGGAGCTTCAGGTTCCGGCAAAAGCACATTTTTAAGGTGCATCAACCTGCTTGAGTTGCCCACACGGGGCCGCATAACGGTGACTGGTGAAGAGCTGCTGCTTACTCCGGGAAAAGATGGAGATTTGCATCCGTCTGATCGCCGCCAGGTTGAGCGCGTTCGCACCAAACTGGGAATGGTGTTTCAAAGTTTCAATTTGTGGCAGCACATGACGGTGATGCAAAATGTGATTGAAGCGCCCGTGCATGTGCTTGGCCTTTCAAAGAAAGAAGCCATTGAGCGTGGTGAGGCATTACTCAACAAAGTTGGGCTCTATGAAAAGCGCGAACAATATCCAGCGTTTTTATCGGGTGGCCAGCAGCAGCGCGCTGCTATTGCGCGGGCCCTGTGCATGAACCCAAAAGTGATGTTGTTTGATGAACCGACTTCTGCACTTGACCCAGAATTGGTGGGGGAAGTTCTGAAAGTAATCCGAGATTTGGCCAATGAGGGCCGCACCATGATCTTGGTGACTCATGAAATGAAATTCGCACGCGATGTATCCTCGCATGTGATTTATCTGCATCAGGGCAAGGTTGAAGAGGAAGGCCCACCAAAACAAGTATTTGGCGCTCCAATCAGTGAGCGCTGCAAGCAATTCGTGTCGAGTATCCATTGAGGATAATCGGCTCGATATCAATGGGCGGGTATTGGGGATTCCTGTCTAAAATGGTTTAATTTAGGGAGAACTAGAATGAAACATACAAGAAGACTATTTTTGGCAGCTGTTGCTGCTGCAACCATGTTCACAGCTTCGCCTGCATTTGCAGACTTGAAGTTTGGTGTGGATATTTCACCTTATCCTCCATTCACATCGCAGGATGCGTCTGGCAAGATTGTAGGTTGGGAAGCTGATTTCATGGACGCACTTTGCGCCGAAATGAAAGAAAAATGCGCCTTCGAACCAACTGCATGGGATGGCATTATTCCTGCCCTCACCAGCAAGAAGTTTGACGGTATTTTGTCGTCTATGTCGGTTACTCCTGAACGCATGAAGACAATCAGCTATTCCAAAATTTATTATAATTCAGCGGCAGTAATAATCGGCCCAAAGAGCGCAGATAAGGACTTCTCGCCAGAGCATTTGGCTGGCAAAACCATTGGCGTTCAAGGTGCCACAACCCACGCCAATTATTTGGAAAAATATTACAAACCAAAGGGTGCTGAAATTAAGTCTTATGCTGGCCAAGACGAAGCCAATGCAGATCTTACTGCGGGCCGCGTTGATTACATCATGGCTGATGGCGTGACTTTGGGTGCCTTTTTGGCCTCCGAGGCTGGTGCTTGCTGTGAACAAAAAGGCGCAGTTCCAATTGACGTCGCAATTCTTGGCGCAGGTGTTGGTATCGGCATTCGCAAAGAAGACACCGCTTTCATGGACAAGGTGAATGCTGGTATCGACGCTTTGACAGCCAAAGGTTTCTTCGAAGAAAACACGAAGAAATGGGGCTTGGATGGCAAGTTGATATTGCCAAAAGATATGAAATAATTGGAATGGGCCACTCAAAACTGAGTGGCCCTTCTTTATTCGGAGGTTCGTTTGATTTTAGCGGTTGCACCACTTTCAGATCTTTTGTCGTTCGGTAACAAAGGTTATCTGGATGAATTAATGTGGGGTGCTATTGCCACACTGGAAATCTCATTTTTGGGATATGCCTTTGGTTGTTTCCTAGGCTTGCTCGGTGCGGTGGGAAAGCTATCGGGTGGGAGCCTTGTTAAAAATATTTTGGGTGGCTACACGACCTTGTTTCGGGCTATCCCGGAATTGGTTTTGATCATGCTGATCTATTATGCCGGCACCAATGGTCTCAACCAACTGTTGATCTCTTTTGGCTTTGAACCCATTCAAATTAATCAATTGCTTGCCGCAGTGTTTGTTTTAGGTTTCGTTCAAGGCGCTTATTCAACCGAAGTTTTACGCGCAGCTATTCTTGCTGTGCCGGTTGGGCAGGTTGAAGCGGCAAAAGCTTACGGCATGACCAGCTATCAACAGTTTCGCCGTGTGGTTTTGCCTGCGATGTTGCCCTATGCTATTCCGGGGCTTGCGAATTTATGGCTGAACATCACCAAAGATTCTGCGTTGATTGCGGTGATAGGATCATCAGAACTCGCCAATGTCACGCGCATAGCGGCAGGTGGCAGCAAGCTCTATCTTGTGTTCTACCTTTTGGCGGCCGTGATTTATCTTGTAATTTCCATGGTCTCGGACCAGTTCTTTGCTTGGCTTGAACGACGAGTTCGTCGCGGCCAGCGTAAACTAGCGTGAGTCACACATGAACTGGGAATGGCTGCCACATTATATTCCTCTTTTGATTCACGGTTTATATTTGACCTTGGTGCTGCTGGTGTCGTCTGTCGTCATTGGCGGCATCATGGCTGTTCCGATTGGTCTTGTTCAAGTTACTGGCCCATGGCCGTTGAAGGTGTTGGCAAAGGCGTTTTGCACCTTCATACGGGGCACGCCTTTATTGATCCAACTTTGGCTTCTTTATTATGGTGTAGGTTCGCTTTTTCCTGGCATTCCCGGAATTCGAGACAGCTTTTTATGGCCCATATTACGAGAAGGATTTTACTATGCCGTTCTTGCATTCAGCTTGAGTTTTGCAGGATATGAAGGCGAAGTTATGCGTGGCGCATTTTTGGGTGTGCCGCGCGGTGAATTAGAGGCGGCTCGGGCCATCGGCATGTCTCCATGGAAGGTGCTGACGCGCGTATGGTTGCCCCGCGCTGTGCGTTTGGTTTTGCCAACGCTTGCAGGCGAAATTGTCGGCCAACTTAAATCCACTCCCTTGGCTTTCACAGTGACTGTGATGGATTTGATGGGTGCGCGGGCCAAGATTAGCTCTGACACCTATATCATGTACGAGCCTTTGATATTAATTGCCGTAATTTATATGATCCTCACGTTCTTCATAACTCGTGCCTTTAATTATTTAGAGCGGCTGGTTCCGCAACGGCGATGACTGCTCAGCCAATATCAAATTATGCGCATGAACTTTTGGCGATACGCCATGATTTTCATATGCATCCAGAACTGGCATTTGAAGAGCATCGCACAGCCAAAATTGTTGCGCAGGAACTAACGAAAGCCGGGTTTTCGGTTCAAACAGGTGTGGCTAAAACTGGGGTTGTTGGCACCATCACAAATGGCAGCAGCCGCAAGGTGATTGCCATTCGCGCTGATATGGATGCGCTGCCAATCCATGAAACAACTAAACTTCAATATGCCTCGCGGACACCCGGAAAAATGCATGCCTGCGGTCATGATGGCCACACCACTATGCTGCTGGGTTTAGCGCGGCATCTTGCAACAACGCGTAATTTTGATGGCACTGTGCATCTCATTTTTCAGCCGGCTGAGGAAGATATCAGTGGAGCGAAACTTATGGTGGAGGAGGGGCTATTAAAGCGCCTCAAGCCCGATCAAATTTTTGCTTGCCACAATATTCCTGGCGATGCCGTGGGCCAAATTCGGGTTCGGGCTGGGGCGATTACTGCGGCTGTTGATATTGTTGATGTCACCATCCGTGGGCTCGGCGGACACGGTGCCATTCCGCATCAGGCCATCGACCCGATCATTGCCGCGTCGAGCGCGATTATGGCACTTCAAACCGCGGTTTCCCGCAACACTGATCCGCTCGAAGCCGCTGTCGTCACCGTTGGTTCGATTCATGGCGGCGTGATTGCGACGATCATTCCAGATAAAGTGGAACTAAAAATTGGCGTGCGCACTGTTTCTAAAGCCACCCACGCCCTAATGGCCAAACGTGTGCCCGAGATTATCAAACAGCAGGCGGCCTCATTTGGCTGCATTGCGGAAGTGGGTTACGGCGAAGGAATATCTTATCCACCGTGTTTCAACGATGTTGCCTCCGCAACACTCGTGCGCGACACGGCACTGGCCTTAGGGCAGACCGCCACTGCAATTGATATGGCAGGCCCTTACATGTTTTCAGAAGACTTCTCATTTTTGTTGGAAGAAGTGCCCGGCTGCTATTTCGGCATGGGCAACGGCCCATCAAAAAGCCTGCATGATTCAGGCTATAACTTCAATGACGATTTATTGGTGAAAGGCACTGCCTTTTGGGCTGCTTTGGTTGAGCGTGTGCTCAATCTTTAAAATGGTGAGCCCAGCGGGATTCGAACCCACGACCCTCTGATTAAAAGTCAGAAAATGGCTAAAAACATAGCGGAACATAATCTCTCAAATACCATTGAAATAACTGGATAATACGCTTTATCTTGTGATATGCTTGAACATGCAATAACACTAGTTTTCACATCATTTGAGAGTCTAGAATGAGTCTAACAGACCTTCTGATCAAAAAACTGAAGCCGCCGGAAGTCGGTCAAAAAACCTACTTTGATGGCCGTCAAAGAGGGTTTGGCGTTCGGGTGTCGATGGGTGGCGCGAAGACATTTGTATTGGTTGAAGGCAAGGGGCGAAAAATACATTCGCTTGGTCGCTATCCAGAATTGACACTGCTTGAGGCTCGTAAAAAGGCCAAGGAGGTATTGGGGCAGGCCGTGGCGGGTAAAACTGAGCCCAGCGCCACGCTGTTGTTTTCAGAGCTTCGAGACTTGTTTTTTGAAGATAGTCGGATGCGCACGAAACCTTCAACACATGCAGAATATGTAAGACTCTTAAACAAGCATTTTGCATATTCGAAGCTTGC
>JANYHE010000080.1 GCA_025359215.1 Hyphomicrobiales bacterium | reverse complement strand
CAGTCATTTATCCTGCATTTTGCAGGTGGGATAATGCAAGGCTTAGATTTTGCCTGCTTCTTTGAAGGTCTTGGTCCAATCATCAACCAAACCATCAAGTGCTTCTTGCGAGGTGCCTTTGCCTGCGACCACAAAGTCGTGGAAGCGCTTCTGTGTGTCTTGAAGCAGAGTTGCGTAAGAGGGTTCAGCCCAGAAATCTTTGACGATTGCCATCGAGTCAAGGAATGTCTGCGCATAAGGCTGGCTCTTGCCAAAGTCTGGCGCTTCAACAACCGACCTTAAGCACGAGAAGCCACCGGCTTTCCACCAATTCTGCTGTGTCTCTGGTTGCGCAAACCATTTGATGTAATCAAGCGCTGCTTTCTGCTTTGTCGAATAGGACACAACCGAAATGCCTTGGCCGCCAAGCTGAGCGAATTTTTCGCCATTCGGGCCTGCTGGATTTGCGAAATAACCCGTTTTTCCGTGACCAACATTCGGATCATTTTCAAAGCCAGGCCATGTGAATGCAAAATTCATTTGCAAAGCTACTTGGCCAGATTTGAACGCGTCGATGCCTTCACCCATATAGCCGTTGGAAGAGCCAGGAGGGGTGCAGCAGTCATACAAAGATTTATAGAAATCAAGCCCTGCAACTGCGCCGGGTGAATTGACAAACCCCTTCATGTCATATGGCTTATCAGGATTTTCATATTTGAAGCCGTAGCTGTATAACACATCCATAGCACCCATAGTGATGCCTTCGGAACCGCGCTCTGTATAAATTGAAGCGCCGTATACTGTCTTGCCATCAATCTCACGTTTTTGGAAAAACTCTGCAATGTCTTTCAATTCTGCAAATGTTTTTGGCTCTGCCAAATCGCGATTATACTTCTTTTTAAATTCAGCTTGCAGTTCAGGACGTGCAAACCAATCCTTGCGGTAGGTCCAACCCACCACGTCACCGAATGCAGGCAGCGCCCAATAATTTGGCGTGTGCTTTGGCCATTCGGAATAGCCTGTCACAGTTGCTGGAACAAAGTCAGTCATTTTAATGCCATTGGCATCAAAGAAATCGTTGAGTTTCACATAGTGGCCAGCTTCTGCAGAGCCACCGATCCATTGGCTATCACCAATCATCAAATCGCAGAGCTTGCCGCCAGAGTTTAGTTCGTTGAGCATGCGATCGGCAAAATTTGGCCAAGGCACAAATTCAAAATGCATCTTGTTGCCAGACTTGGCTTCGAAATCTTTCGAAAGCTCAACCAGCGCATTTGCAGGGTCCCAAGCCGCCCAGCACAGTGTTAGATCTTCAGCTTGTGCCTTTGAAACGCCGAAGCTTGCAATCGTAGCGATCGCAGCAGACATCAATAAAGTTTTGGTCTTCATTTTTGGTTTCCTCCCAATGTTGAAGAGCATGTCGCCTATTTTTGTTTTCGCGACCCACTCCGGATAGTACATCGTCAGGCTTAAAGAGGTACGTACCTCTTGTCAAATGTTTTTGTTAGGTACGTACATCAAATTTTTAAACCATTCATTTAATTGACTATTTTTAAAGCAACGTGAAACGTTAACTGTTGATTAAGTTCTCCCGCATGACAATTTCGATGCGTATTGTCTCTTGCGCTTCAACAAGTTCGGTTTTGTCGATATGGGAGCGCAAGATGCGAATGGAGCTTCTAATGATGTGCCCGACATTTTGCATAATCACCACATCTACTTCACCCTCCTCGAGGGCAGCCCGCGTGACGGGAGTTAATTCGTGCATGATTACGGTGGCATTTCGGATTGTGTCTGTGGCGCGCAGCACATCCAAAATCGCTGCATTGCCATTGCCAAGCGCATAAATGCCGACAATGTCGCGGTGGGTTGTAACCATCTGCCTCACGATTGAAATGAGTCGGTGGTTATCGTTGCGTGACTCCACTGTTGGCAAGACTTCAATTGTCGGAAAACTCTGCGCCAAGATGCTATCAAAGCCAAAACGCCGTTCAATGTTATCACGTGAAGCCAGTGAGCCTGATATGACTAAAACCTTGCCCAAGGCGTTGTTCAAGAACCTGCCCATGAGTGCGCCTGCCGTGCGCCCTGCAGCAACGTTATCGACTCCCACAAACTGGTCTCGCGCAGAACTTGGAAGATCAGAAATCATCGTCACAACTACTAAACCAGCTTGCTTAAGTCTGGTTACAGCATCACGAACCTGTGGCGATTCCGGACACATGATGGCAACGCCCTGATATTGGGCTGAGGCAAGTTGCACGAGCTGTCTTGCTGTTGCGTTTGGGTCATCTACAGGAGCCAGAATTGTTTCAATAGACATGCGGTCAGGGCCAGGCGCCCTGGTTGCTTCCGCCAACGCATTGCGGATCGTCTCCACAAATTGGCTTGTGTTATCCGGAATCACAAATGCGAAACGATACTCCCGTCGCTTGGCTAAATTGGCCGCAGAAACGTCTCGCACATAGCCGAGTTTTTCCACGGCTGTTTGGACGGCTTTAACACTTTGTTCACGAACACGCGGACGCCCATTCAGCACCCTGTCGACGGTCGCTAAACTGACGCCCGCCTCGCGCGCAATGTCATGTACCGTTGGCCTCGCCATCACCTAATCCCTAATTTCTGAACTTCTATACAACGTTTGAGGAAAGTAAATCAAAGCTATAGAACTGAACAAAGCCATTGTCGTTTTTATTCAATTCAAAAAAGGCAAATGTATTCGAGCCGAAGACGGTGAGTGAGTTTGAACTGAGCATTAGAAGTTCATTGCATTTTTTCCAAATCGAACCGTGCAAAAGTCAACTAAAATGAAAATCTATACATTTGCTGAGCGAATACGAAATGCCGCGACATTGATCCAGATCAATGCGCCAAATTAATCGCCCCTCCATTTCTTGATTATCGAATGACGAGGGATGGGCACAGATGAATGGGTATGCGTTGCTTGCGAAATTATTTTCGCTGGGAAGTATCGTTTTAATTGCTACACTTTTGGCTGGCTTCGGGCACGACATAGGATATGTGATCCACGCCAGCATGATTGCAGTTATCGCGCTTGGCTTTTTTATCTATTATGCGCGAAGCTATTCGTTTACAAATGTGCCATCCCAGCAAAACAAAGAAGACAGCTATCTTGATAGCGTCATTCAAGCTGGTGTTATTGCCACGGTATTTTGGGGTGTTGCCGGCTTCTTACTGGGCGTTGTCATTGCATCGCAACTTGCATGGCCGTTGCTGAATTTAGACTTGCAATGGACTTCCTTTGGTCGCTTGCGTCCCCTGCACACTTCAGCAGTGGTTTTTGCGTTTGGCGGAAACGCACTTATTGCGACAAGCTTCTACGTTGTTCAGCGCACCTGCCGCACCCGCTTGGCACTGGGCAACTTGGCATGGTTTGTTTTTTGGGGCTACCAGATTTTCATCGTGCTGGCTGCAACTGGCTACGTTCTCGGAATCACTGAATCGCGGGAATATGCGGAACCAGAATGGTATGTTGATTTATGGCTTACCATTGTGTGGGTTGCCTATTTTCTTGTGTTTTTTGTAACGCTCCTCAAACGCAAGGAACCCCACATCTACGTGGCGAATTGGTTCTATCTTGCTTTCATATTTACGATTGCAATGCTCCACATCATCAATAACTTGGCCGTTCCAGTCTCATTTCTTGGCTCGAAAAGCTATTCGTTGTTCTCCGGCGTGCAGGACGCTTTGATCCAGTGGTGGTATGGCCACAATGCGGTGGGCTTTTTCCTCACGGCCGGCTTTCTGGGAATGATGTACTATTTCGTTCCCAAGCGCGCTGGTCGTCCTGTCTATTCTTATCGTCTTTCAATTGTGCATTTTTGGTCGATTATATTTCTCTACATTTGGGCAGGCCCACACCATCTGCACTACACGGCCCTGCCCGATTGGGCCCAAACTCTTGGCATGGTATTTTCAGTCATGTTGTGGATGCCATCATGGGGCGGCATGATCAACGGCTTGATGACGCTTTCTGGTGCGTGGGACAAGTTGCGCACGGACCCTGTTTTGCGCATGATGGTGATGTCGGTTGCTTTCTATGGCATGGCAACTTTCGAAGGCCCGGTAATGGCCATCAAATCTGTGAACTCACTCAGCCATTACACCGATTGGACAATTGGTCATGTGCATTCCAGCGCACTAGGCTGGGTAGGCATGATAAGCTTTGCTGCAATTTATGACCTTGTGCCCAAGCTATGGCACAAGCCTGGGCTCTATAGCATGCGTTTGGTGAGCTGGCATTTCTGGTTGGCCACATTGGGTATCGTGCTGTACGCATCGTCGATGTGGGTCTCTGGCATCATGCAGGGCCTGATGTGGCGTGAATATGATAATCAAGGCTTCCTTGTGTACTCATTCGTCGAGTCGGTGGCAGCCCTTCATCCTTATTACATCATTCGCATGCTTGGTGGTCAGCTGTTCCTGCTTGGCTCTTTGATCATGGTCTACAATCTCGTCCGCACCGTGGTTGGCGTAAAATCCACCTCTGCTTTCACAAATTCACCAGCCCTCGTGGCCTAATAGAGGGACAATCCATGCTCAATCATTCAACCATTGAACGGAATGCCACGCTCCTTCTTGTGCTCGGGTTTC
>JANYHE010000031.1 GCA_025359215.1 Hyphomicrobiales bacterium | reverse complement strand
GTGGGCGGCGGCGGCCATGGTTTGGCCACGGCTTATTATCTAGCCAAGGAACACGGCCTAAAGAACATCGCAGTGCTTGAAAAAAACTATATCGGTTCTGGCAATGTGGGCCGCAACACCACGATCATTCGCTCCAACTATCAGTTGCCCGGCAACAATCCATTTTATGAATTGTCGATGAAGCTGTGGGAAGGGCTGGAACAAGATTTCAATTTTAACGCGATGGTTTCACAGCGCGGGGTTCTCAATCTCTGCCACACCGATTCACAGCGCGATGCTTTTGCACGGCGCGGCAATGCTATGCACCTGGATGGCGTTGATGCTGAATTATTAGACCGTGAAGCCGTGCGCGAAATGTATCCTTTTTTTGACTATGAAAATGCGCGGTTTCCCATCAAGGGCGGCTTGCTGCAGCGACGCGGTGGCACAGTTCGGCACGATGCAGTGGCTTGGGGCTATGCCCGCGGTGCCGATTTGCGCGGTGTTGATATTCTGCAAGGTTGTGAACTGACAGGCATTAAAACTGAGAACGGCAAAGTTACTGGCGTGCAAACGTCGCGCGGTGAAATTAATTGCAAGAAACTTGCTTTGTGTGCCGCTGGTCATTCTTCTGAAGTTGCTGCAATGGCGGGATTAAAATTACCAATCGAAAGCCATGTGCTTCAAGCCTTCGTTTCCGAGGGCTTGAAGTCTTATATTGATGGCGTGGTTACATTCGGTGCTGGTCATTTTTATGTTTCGCAATCAGATAAGGGCGGATTGGTGTTTGGTGGCGATATTGATGGTTACAATTCTTATGCTCAACGCGGCAACTTGCCCATGGTGGAACATGTGATTGAAGCAGGTGTTGCTATGATCCCGTCCTTGGCCCGCGTTCGAGCATTGCGCTCTTGGGGTGGCGTGATGGATATGTCGATGGATGGTTCACCGATTATCGACAAAACATCAGTACACGGATTATATTTGAATGCGGGTTGGTGTTATGGTGGGTTCAAAGCAACGCCTGCTTCGGGCTGGTGTTACGCGCATTTGATTGCGAAAGACGAGCCGCATAAAGTTGCAACGGCATATCGAATGGATCGGTTTCGCACGGGTCATATGCTAGATGAGAAAGGGCAGGGCGCAACGCCCAATTTGCACTGATGCTCGTTCCTTGCCCCCATTGCGGAACACGCCCTGTCGAAGAATTCACATTCTTGGGCGATGCCAATGTCAAGCGCCCAGAAAATTTGGATGACCCAAGCTGGTACGCCTATGTTTACGAGCGCGAGAACCCACTTGGAAAAATTGATGAATTTGTTCACCATTCCGCCGGGTGTCGCGCTTGGCTTGTTGTCTCACGCGATACTAAAACTCATGAGGTTTACGGCGCAGTGATTGCCAAAAACTTTAAACGAAAGCAAAAATCATGACAGGCTTTCGCATTAAAAACGTCGGACTTGTTGACCGCACAACAAATTTGAATTTCAAATTTGATGGCAAGGTCTTTTCAGGCCACCAAGGCGATACACTTGCATCAGCACTCATCGCCAATGGCGTGCATTTGATGGGACGCAGCTTTAAATATCATCGCCCGCGCGGTGTAATTTCAGCGGGAAGTTCTGAACCAAACGCTTTAGTTGAACTGCGCGAAGGTGGCCGCAAAGAGGCCAATACACGCGCCACAATGATAGAGCTTTACGACGGCCTAACAGCGAAATCACAAAATCGCTGGCCATCACTAGACTTTGATATGGGTGCCGTCACATCGTTGGCGTCATCCATTTTTGTTGCTGGTTTTTACTATAAAACTTTCATGTGGCCCAAAAGTTTCTGGGAAAAAATTTATGAGCCGCTTATCAGAAAAGCAGCAGGTCTTGGAACAGCATCGAAGGAAGCAGACCCAGACAGTTATGAAAAATCTTATGCCCATTGTGATTTGCTTGTGGTGGGTTCAGGCCCCGCTGGCCTGATGGCCGCACTCACTGCAGCCCGTTCCGGTGCACGTGTCATTCTCGTTGATGAGGGATCGCGCTTGGGTGGCTCGTTACTTTTTGAAAACGAAGAAATCTCAGGTCAATCTGGCTTTGACTGGAGCCAGTGCATCATCGCCGAATTAGCGTCGTTGCCGAATGTCACCCTCATGCCGCGCAGCACGATTTTCGGCTGGTTTGACGGAAATATTTTTGGTGCCCTTGAACGGGTCAATGACCATGTGGCTGTGCCTGCTGCCTTTGAACCCCGCCAGCGTTATTGGCGCATTCATGCTAAGCGTGCAGTGTTAGCAGCCGGCGCAGAAGAGCGTCCACTGGTGTTCGGCGGCAATGATGTGCCGGGTGTGATGTTAGCTTCAGCCATGCGCCACTATGCCAATCGTTATGCAGCTGCGGCTGGAAAATCAATTGC
>JANYHE010000139.1 GCA_025359215.1 Hyphomicrobiales bacterium | reverse complement strand
CAATCTCACCCCAATGTGCTTGCTGTCACTGGCCCGCACCAATATGAGCAAGTGGTGGCCGCCGTGCATGAAGCGCTGCCGCCCAAACATGATGCCCGTTATGATCTGGTGCCGCCGCAAGGCCTGCACCTCACGCCGCGCCATTATTCTTATTTAAAAATCTCTGAAGGCTGCAACAACCGCTGCACCTTCTGCATCATTCCTTCAATCCGGGGTGATTTGGTTTCCCGCCCCATGGCCGCAGTTCTGTATGAAGCAGAGCGTTTGGTGAAGGCTGGCGTGAAAGAACTGCTGGTGATCAGCCAAGACACTTCTGCCTATGGCGTTGACATCAAATATGCCGAGTCAAAATATAAAGGCCGCGAAGTGCGGGCCAAGTTTTATGATATGGCCAAGGAACTGGGCGACCTTGGCGCATGGGTGCGAATGCATTATGTCTACCCCTACCCGCATGTGGATGATGTGATTCCGCTAATGGCTGAAGGTAAAATTCTGCCCTATTTGGATATCCCCTTTCAACATGCTTCACCCACAGTGCTGAAATCCATGCGCCGCCCAGCAAACCAAGAAAAAGTGTTGGACCGCTTGGCAAAATGGCGTTCAATCTGCCCCGATATTGCCGTGCGCTCCACCTTCATTGTAGGCTTCCCGGGTGAGACGGATGCCGATTTTGAATATCTTTTGCAATGGATGAAAGAAGCCAAATTAGAGCGCGTTGGCTGCTTTAAATATGAGCCCGTGTCTGGCGCAAAAGCTAATGACCTCGGCCTGCCACAAGTGCCGGACGATGTGAAGGCAGAGCGTTACGCCCGCTTCATGGAAACCCAACAGGTGATTTCCGAAGCCGCCCTTCAATCCAAAGTAGGCCGCGTGATTGATGTGTTGGTCGATGAAATTGACGACGAAAATGATGAAGCCGTGGCGCGTTCTCCATGGGATGCCCCCGAAATCGATGGCAACGTATTCATCCCCGGCGGCACCGATTTGAAGCCCGGCGACATGGTGAAGGTAAAGATCGTAGAAGCCGAGGAATATGATTTGGTGGGTGAGCGGGTTTAAGATCCCTCATCCTAACAGCGGAATGTTATCGTCCTTCTTCCACGTGCATTTCAATATTTTTGCTTTCATTCTGTTTTAGTGAAAAATATCGATAACTTTGGGTCAACACTGAAATCAATAATCCTGAGAAAATTAAGTCAATCATTGGCTCTGCACACAAATAAATATGGTAGGTTGAGTAACTCTCAATTGTCGACAAATAGCTATCAAGTGCATCGGTAACTTGCGAAATCAACCGCCCTACAAAACCCAACATCACCGCCAGAATTATAAATTGTAAGAATACGCCTTTTGAGTCCAGCCAAGCCTTTTTGAACCCGTAGTCCTTCCTTTGAAGGGCAATAGCGGGAAGACACAATGACAAACGATAAAGTAGTTGTATTGCAAGGATTAGACCGCAAACAAATAGTGCGGCAGAAACTATTAAAAGAAATCCATATTGCTCGCCAAAACTAGAAACTCCGAATAACACAAGCCCTGGAGCAAAACACAATCCTATTAGGCACGTAACTAGAATTCCAACTAACCAATAAATAACTACACTTCTATCAACCAAAACAAGGCTTCTCAATCCAACCTCTTGACCAAGTAAAATGTGTCGATGCCAACTGACCGCAATTGATGCCAAAGCTAGCCCTTCAAGCAAATACTTCGCGATATTAATTCTGAGTGATTTCGAAAATATTGTGTCTGGACCATCAGGAATAAAATAGTAAATTTCTAAATCAGTGACAATCCAAAATACTGCGATCAAAAATAACAACCAAGGCCATGATATTTTTATGTAGTATTTGAAATTGTCAGAATAGCTCAACATGCCGTCACTCAAAATTTTAAATGCTAGTGTGTTGCCCAATTCATCGCCTCTCACAACGGAATATTATCGTGCTTCTTCCATGGGTTTTCTAATTTCTTGCCCTTGAGCATATCAAGCGCCCTTGCAACCCGGCGGCGCGTTGAATGGGGCATGATCACATCATCTAAAAACCCGCGCTCTGCCGCCACAAAGGGGTTGGCAAATCGGGTTTCATAGTCTTTCACACGGGCAGCAATTTTATCCTTATCGCTCAATTCGGCGCGATAAATAATTTCCACCGCGCTCTTGGCCCCCATCACTGCAATTTCTGCTGTGGGCCAAGCGTAATTTAAATCGCCGCGCAAATGTTTGGAGGCCATCACCACATAGGCACCGCCATAGGCTTTGCGGGTGATGATGGTGATTTTGGGCACGGTGGCTTCGGCATATGCGAATAACAGCTTTGCACCGTGTTTAATCAGGCCGCCATATTCCTGCGCGGTGCCGGGTAAAAATCCTGGCACATCCACAAAGGATATTATCGGGATATTGAAACAATCGCAGAAGCGGACAAAGCGGGCCCCTTTGCGGGCGGCGTCAGAGTCAAGAACTCCGGCTAACATCATTGGCTGATTGGCGACAATGCCCACGGTGCGGCCTTTGATCCGCGCCAATCCAGTTATGATGTTCTTGGCATGGGCTTCCTGAATTTCGAAGAAATCACCGTCATCAACAGTTTTTTGGATCAGCTCATGCATATCATAGGGCTGATTGGGATTGGCGGGGATCAGCGTGTCCAATGAATCATCATGGCGCTCAGCATCATCCAAGTAGGGAATTTCAGGAATGGGAGAGGTGTTGGACGAAGGCAGAAAATCAATCAGACGGCGCATTTGCAACAGCGCCTCCACATCATTGTCATAAGCTTTGTCTGCAATGGATGAGCGTGTAGTGTGCACAAAAGCACCGCCCAGTTCTTCTGCGGTCACGTTTTCGTTGGTAACAGTTTTCACCACATCTGGGCCGGTCACAAACATGTAGCTGGTGTCGCGCACCATGAAGATGAAATCTGTCATGGCAGGTGAATAGACATCGCCGCCTGCGCAAGGGCCCATGATCACCGAGATTTGAGGAATGACGCCGGATGCCAGCACATTGCGTTGAAACACCTCGCCATAGCCACCCAGAGCGTCCACACCTTCTTGGATACGCGCCCCGCCAGCATCATAAAGGCCGATAATCGGCGCACGGTTGCGCAAGGCCATGTCTTGGAGTTTGGTAATTTTGCGGGAATGCGTTTCAGAAAGTGAGCCGCCAAACACGGTAAAGTCTTTGGCAAACACATAGACCACACGGCCATTCACTGTACCCCACCCTGTAACTACGCCATCACCGGGGATCTTGGTTTTTTCCATGCCAAAGTCAGAACTGCGATGTTCCACGAACATATCAAACTCTTCAAACGAGTTTGCATCCATGAGAAGTTCGATGCGTTCACGGGCTGTCAATTTGCCGCGCGCGTGCTGCGCCTCAACACGCTTTTTGCCACCACCCGCACGCGCCTCTGCGCGTCTGCGTTCTAAACTTGTCAGAATCTCTTGCATAGACCAGCTCCCGTCGGGAGCAGGTTAAGCAGCGCTTGGAGAAAGGTCAAACCAGCTTATTGTGCAGCTTTAATAACAGCATCAATCTTCGGCATGGCACCCGCGCAAAATCCGGCATTGTCAGCCTTGGCTGCTGCTTCGGTTTCGCTCCACAACGCATCCAAGTCACCCTGGGCTAATCCGCTCTTTTGTTCGGCGCGCTGAACAGCATCGCCCAATTGGCTGGATTTTCCGCTGTCCAACTTGGGTGCACAAACCTTACCTGCCACACCCGCTGCATAAGCATTGACCAGTTCTGCAGGGGCTGCATGAGCCATCACAGCACCCAAAGTGAGAGCAGAAGCAAACAGCACAGAAAGTATAAGGCGTGACGACATTTTAATCCCCGAATTGTTGATGAAGCCTCATTGGCCGAAAATCGTGACGGGTTAAGGGCACGATTGTGTCAAAATCTATTAAACCTTGAGAAGGTTAAGAAACTGCAAGCTGCCATCAAAATCAATGCGGCGAAGAGCGCGGCGCGCGCCAGCCTCATCATCTTCGCCCCATGTTGCGATTTGAAAATCCTCTTCAACGTGAGCGGCAGACCAGCCTTGTTCGGCTGAAATTGCACCAGCAGTCAGCATCAACCCCAACAATGCTGATCCTGTCAGGGTGGTCAGATTATGGGCAACCGTCAGCTCAAAATTCGACAAGCCAGCCACATGAGCCTCAATTCTTACGAGTGTCGCGGCCTCTTGCTTTTGATGAATGATACCCGAGACAAATGTCACCTTTGCATTCATGGTGGCTTCTGCCCACGCAACAATCGGGTCCCATGCCGAAGCTTGAAGTTTCACCAATTTTTCAGGCGCTTCGGCGCGGTAACACACCATGTCAGACCCAGCAAATTCCACCACCTGCCCTGCCACAAATTTGCGCTCCAACCCGGCGCGGTCAATTGCTGTGTTGGCCAGTTTAGTGAGCGGCATGGCAGCGGGATTGATAAATTCTTCCTGCGCGTTCCATTCCGCAGCAATAGCTTCAGCTAAACCACGCGATGGCAAAACCAATTTGGCTTTCATCGGGGTTTTCACTGCGCGACCATCCAAGGCGATGCCCAAATCATCAGTCACACTTGCCAGTTTATAAAACTTCTTTGGCAAGGGCCGCACAATCCGGTCTCGTGAAAGGCGCTCCCAACGCTCGTCGGCCGTTTCAGTCGTCAAATCTTTGCGCATCAAATCCAAGCTTTTCAAATGTATCAATCATGTGGTCGGGCAAAGGTGCTGTAATATCAACAACGCCCTCACGCGGATGCGGGAACACCACCCGCCGCGCATGGAGATGCAATTTGTTGATTATGCCAGTGGGCAATTCCAAATCGCCGTTATATTTATTATCACCAAAAATGGCCGTGCCAATGTGGGCTGTGTGGGCGCGCAATTGATGCTGCCTGCCCGTGAGTGGTTTTAACGAAAGCCATGCTGCGCGATTTTCAAATTTTCCCAGCACCGCATATTGTGTGACGGCAGATTGTTCATCCTCTTCCTCGCCCGCTTTTGAGGCGCGCATACGGTCGCCATCTTCACTGCGGGCTTTAATCAAGGCCACATCAATGCGCCCCTGCGCAGGTTCTGGCACACCCTTCACAACGGCCCAATAAGTTTTCTTCACCACGCGGGTGGCAAATAGCTTTCCCAATGCGGCAGCCACAGCTCGGCGCTTGGCGATCACAATCACGCCCGATGTATCACGATCCAAACGATGAACCAGCAAGGGCCTTTCACCAAGTTCTTTGCCAAGCCCCATCAACAAGCCATCCAAATGCGTGTGGGTTTTGGTGCCACCCTGCACTGCAAAACCCGCTGGCTTGTTCAGAACAAAAATATCGTCATCTTCATGGATCACCATCGAGGCAAAGAACTGGCGTTCATAAGGCGTCAGCGGCACCACATCTTCCTTTGGTGTATCAGCAGGCCGCTTATCAAATGCCAGCGGTGGCACACGTATATCTTGACCCTTGGCAAGCCGCGAATTGGTTTTCACCCTGCCCGCCCCCACCCGCACTTGGCCTGTGCGTGTGAGTTTATTGAGATAAGCAAATGTCACCTGTGGAAAATGAACCTTAAACCAGCGGTCCAAACGCATTCCATCTTCATCATCTGAAACTTCATAGCGTTTAACTTCAGCGGCCATCACGCAATAACCTTGAAACCTAAAACCACCGCAATGATCGAAAGCACCACCGAAACAAACGCATATCCAAGTGCCGCAGGCATTTCGCCTCGTTGCATCAAACCAAAAAAATCAAGCGAGAATGCTGAAAATGTCGTGAAGCCGCCGAGCAGGCCCGTAGTCAAAAACAATCGTGTATTTTCATCATCAGGCATTTTCATTTGCAGAAAAGCCGTGATCAAACCCATGGCAAAACAACCCAGAACATTCACAATCAGTGTAGCCCATGGAAATCCGCCACCGAATAATCGCACTGCAGAAATATTCACACCATAACGAGCCGATGATCCAAGCGCACCACCCAGCGCCACCCACAAAAAACCCATCACAGCCAGCCTTTGTGCCGGAAATAATAAATTGGAATAATGGCCGATAAAACCATTAGGACCAGTGCATAGGGGTAACCCAATTCCCAGCCCAATTCCGGCATTGCTTTAAAATTCATACCATACATCGACGCCACCAATGTGGGCGGCAGAAATATGACAGATGCAATGGAGAAAATCTTGATGATGCCGTTTTGCTCAATAGAAATCATGCCCAAAACCGCATCTAGCAAAAAGCTGATTTTGCCGTTCAAAAATCCCGCGTGATCAGACAAGGAAATGACGTCGCGTTGAATAACTTTCAGCCGAGCCTTATTTTCTTTCATCTCTTTGCTGAGTTTCATTTGGTCAATGACAGCCTGCATAAAGGCGGCCATACGACCGATTGAAAGTAAGCTTTCCCGCATCTTTGAGGTGAAATCGCCCTCTTCGCCCACTTTTCCTAAAAGCATTTCAAGGTTTTTTGGCTTCTTGCGCCGTCGGGTTTTATCAGGACGCATAAATGATGTGTCAAATACCTGCTTTGAGGTTTCATCGACAATCGCACCCACCCGCTCCAAATGGTCAGCGCCGCGATCAACCACAGCTTCAATCAAACTGATCAAAACACTCCAACCCGACATTACAGATGTTTGAGGTTTCATCGCTTGCTTTACATAAACCGGGAAAGCTTGCGGATGGTGATAACGGATCGTGACCAAGTGATTGTCTTTGATAATGAACGTCACAGGTGAAGATTCGGGCCTGTCATCCTCACCGCGCCTTATCAAGTTGGCGGTCATGAAGGCAGCACCATCATCTTGATACAAGCGGCTCGAGGCTTCAATTTCAGCAAGTTCGCCACGCGTTGGAATGTCGATTTTGAGTGCGGCTTCAACTTCGGCTTCTTCGGCGTCGGTCGGCTCTACCAGATCCAGCCATACAGCAGACGACAAAGTCTCAGCTGAACACCCTTTCGGGTGTTCCATTAAATGGTCTTTTTCAATTCCGTAAACTGTCAGCATAACCCTGCTTAGCCTTGCAAATTGCTGATGCGCAAGGGCGAAGTTTAGCTGCGTTTTTTAGCGGTAATCTCAATCTCAATTTTCATGCGAGGGTCGGCCAGTCCCGCCACAAACATGGTGGCGGCGGGGCGCACTTCCCCCAAATATTTTTTAAAAACTGGCCAGCATTTTTCAAAATCAGAAGCTGTGGGAAATAAATAATGCACGCGCACAGAATCGCCCAAAGTAAAACTAGCCTGCTCCATCGCCGCTTGAATATTGCGAAACGTCTGATCAGCTTGTTCAGCCACATCATCAGAAATTTCCATCGTCGCATAGTCAAAGCCTGTGGTGCCGGAAACAAACATCCAGTCCCCGTCCACCACAGCGCGTGAATAGCCAATTTCGGCCTCAAATGTCGAACCAGAAGAAATAAGTTGTCTCATTTTGCCTTACCCATAATTAAGTTTTCTGCTCCCAAAATAGCCACCTGATGATGCGGGGTTGCTAGTTTTATGCCGCCTTTTTGCAATGCGTCCCACACCAGAAAATGCACGTCAGATGTGAAATTATTGGGGCCATCATCAATGCCATTCACCCAAAATTTTACGGCAAAGTGCGCGCCAAAATCACCAAATTTTTTAAGCTCACACGAAACAGGTTCGGGCTCCTGCAAAACCGTTTTATGGCTGCTGACCGCCTTTTCAATAAGCTTTGGAACATTATGCAAATCTGTTTCATAGGCCACAACAAATGGCACTTCATAACGCTGGCGCGGATCGGCATGGGTCCAATTCACAAAGCGCGTAGTGATAAAGCGCTCATTGGGCACCATGATGTCTTTACCATCCCACGTCGCCAAGGTTGATGAGCGCATATTAATATCGCGCAAAATTCCAGTGCGGCCATCTTCCAGTTCAATATAGTCGCCCACTTTTATGGAGCGTTCCAGCAAGATAATAATTCCAGAAATAAAATTGGACGCAATTTGTTGAAGGCCAAAACCAAGGCCCACACCCAAAGCACCACCAAACACAGCCAAAGTGGTGAGATCGAGACCCAACACATTCATCAGCAGCAGGCCAACAACACAGAACACCAACAGCTCTAAAGCTTTAGCAGCCAATTCGCGGGTTTGAATATCAACGGTTTCTTGGTCACGGATCACCTTTTGACCCGCATTAGACGACATGCGACCAATGGCGAAAAACAAGGCCCCAAATAGAGTGGCCTTGATCACCGCTAAAGCTGAAATACGAATATTGCCCGCTTGAAGTGCAGTGCCATCAAGCCAAGCAATCAATTGCGGCATATAGCCAAACATATAAACCGCTGCCACCGGCAACCCAATCCAGCGTGCTGCGGCATTGCCGATAGGATTGTGCAAGAAGCGCATGATCACCGAATAAAGCAGCGAGATTACGGCAGCAGTGCCAGCCAACCGCACCAGCCACGATGAGCCTACGCCCGCATCACAACCGGCAGCAGCAACCATCAGCGCCAGAACAACAAGCAGCGGCCTCAGCAAGTCTCTGCAGGAAAATAAAAGCTTGCGGTAACGCAGCAGCTTGCCTTCGGAAGGCTCGGCATTGAACAAAAACACCTTAGCGAGGACTTGCTTGGCCGCAATTCGTCCAATGAGTATGGCCGCAACAATAGCAATTACTTGCGCATAGAATTGCGGGCTGGATAGCCAGCCTACCAAAATATCCAGCAAATGCTGGGCTTGGGCTTTCAGGGAATCTAGATTTGGCATTGCATCTTCTTTTTAAGTGGAGACATCATCTCCCCATTCAAGTTTCTTGGCCCGTTTGTAAGCCTGCTTATCGCGCGATGCAATCTGCTGGATAACAAGGCCCTGCGCATTACAAACTTTAAGCTCAACATTGATTTTAGTCGTAACGGGTGACGCAATGATCCGCCCTGCTGGTAAAGTATATTTTGTGCGAGAAACCGCAATCCAGCTAAAGGGTTCATCTTCAAACGGCACGGTGGCTGCCTTGGCGTGCATGTGCTCCCGGCTGCGGGCCAAACGCTGGGTGAAATGGCACCAATCCTTGCCAAACATGGGGCATGCGCCACTTTGCGTGCAAGGCCCCAGCATATGTGCGCCTGCCGCCAGCAAAGCCGCCCGCGCGTTGCGAATGCGGGCAAAGCCGCGCGGCGTGCCGGGCTCAATGATCACGAACACCTGCTCACTTTGCGCCCAAAGTTTCAGTGCGGCCTCGCCAGCTTCACGTTCTTCCAACTCGGCAAAAATATAAGCGGCAATCACCAGCTCTGCTTTGGTGCCACTTTCACCCAATTTTGCTGTGGCAATGTGGGAACTTTGCAAGGCGGAAATGCCGCTCGCTTGCGCCAGCTCTTTTGCTAAAGACGAAAAACGTGCATCCGCCTCAATCATCGAAACGTGCTCAATCTCAGGCCATTTCGCCAACGCAGCCCAACTCGCCGTGCCCGGCCCGGCCCCCACATCCAACACAGTTCGCGGTGCAAAACCTTCTGCAATCAATACAACTTCTGTCAAAACGCGTGTGATTGCCGCGTAAGTTGCTGGCATACGGGTTGTAAGATAAGCGCACAGATCAATCTGCGAGGAATTCTTGCCATGGCGATAAGCTTGCGTCAGTTTTTCGGATTTGTCGCGCAAACTGCTGCCCTCTCGCGACTGCAACCATGCGGCGATTGCTTGGTCAATTGCACCAGGCCTTTCAGAATATGACAATGTAGTGATCCAACAAACCGTTGCTCCTCAGCGCCCGTAAAGACTAAGCTTGCAGCAACCTAACCGACTCGCAACAGAAAGACAGCACAGATGTTCGTATCTTTTTTTCCCCGGCCCAAATTGTTCTTTATTTCGGCAGCACTTTGGTCGTTGTTTGCTGTTTTATTCTGGTTTTTCTTCGTCAAAAATGCAGGCCATTATTTTGGCCTTCCAAACCCCGCTGATGGTGCTGAGCCAATTATCGGCGCACAAGTTTTTATCTCACAGCCCTTCATTTGGTTCTATCTCTACTATGCAGCAATCGTCGCAATTTTTTCAGCGGTGTGGTGGTCAATTGATAAGCACCCTTGGTTCAGGTGGTCGGTACTGGGAACAGCCCTCATTATTTTTCTCACTTATTTTAGTGTTGAGATGAGCGTAGCCGTGAATGCGTGGTATGGGCCATTCTATGATCTGTTAAATGCAGCACTCACCAAATCCCGCGTTGTGGCAGTGGGCGAACTTTATTCATCATTGTTTATTTTTGCGGGCCTCGCAGCGGCGACAATTTTGATCTACGCCTTCATGACATTCTTTTTCCGGCATTATATCTTCAGGTGGAGAGATGCGATGCATCATTTCTATGCAAGCCGTTGGCCGGAATTGCGTTCCGTTGAAGGTGCGTCTCAACGTGTGCAAGATGATACAATGCAATTCTCACGTGGCATGGAGAATGAAGGCACATCTATTCTCCAAGCCATCATGACGTTGATTGCGTTCTTGCCGATTCTCTATGGCTACTCCAAGCACATCACCGAACTTCCTATAGTAGGAGCAATACCAAACGCATTGGTGTGGGCCTCAATTGTGTGGGCTGTTTTTGGAACAGGCTTCATCGCTCTCATTGGCAGCAAATTGCCGGGCCTCGAATTCCGCAACCAACGCGTTGAAGCGGCACTCCGCAAGGAATTGGTTTTGGGGGAAGACAATGAAACCCGTGCTGATGCACCCACATTAAAAATGCTTTTTACCGATGTGCG
>JANYHE010000127.1 GCA_025359215.1 Hyphomicrobiales bacterium | reverse complement strand
TTCCATTCGTGGCTGCGATAGGGTTGACCGTTAAGGGTAACAAACGGTAAATGTTGAAAGTGGAAAAAACCTGTTGCTTGTTGCAGCAATGTTGAAAAGCCCCCGCCCCGATCATCATGTTCATGATCTCCGATCAAATAAATCAGGGCGTAATTTCTCAAGCGAGATTCCTGTTATTTTTGAAACCTTGAACAACCGTTCTGCAGGAACCTGTCCTTCTGCCCACTGCCAAACTGCACCAACAGTGATATTAAATTCACGCGCAAGCGAAGTTATACGCCCATGCTCTTCATTTAAATATTTTCTAAATTCGGTCATGACTAAGGCGTATAGGTCAACTACAATTAATATGCAACTACTTTTTTACCCTCGTTTGAAAATAATTTACAGCCGTGCTTCATTTTTCTATTGCCATTCGATTATAGTTCTGCTACAACTGTTTTTATCAAATCAGGATGAACAACATGCCAAACACCACCACGATCAGCACCCGCCGCGGGCTTTATCTGAAAGCCAAGAACAGCAACTTCCCAAAACTCGCCAACATTCCAGCCATTCGCTTGTTGCGCTCGGATGAGAATTATCGCCTTCAGAACGGCACCAAGCCCCTGCCCGTAGTTGGCCGCTGCCCTTCGGTGCAGTCATGACCGGACGCTTGGAAATCCCAGAGAGCGAAACCGAACTGCGCGTGTTTCACAATCGCCTGCGCATTCTCATCAGCATCGATATGCATGAGCTTGTTGAGGGTGGCGTGATTGGTGTCGAAGAAAAAAACAAGTGGGCAAATTTCAGATCTAACCCATACAGGTTTTTTATTCGCTGTGACGACGATACGGCCAACAAACTATGGGGCATTATTCAGGAGCGCGAAGCATGACCGAACTTTCCGAACGCATTTCCGATGCCGATGTCGCTCTTGATCTTTCAGAGCTAACGGAACTTGCAAGAGCGCTTCACATAACAATGCCAAGCTTGCGCGACGCGAAACAAACCGCAATCGTGGTTAGAAATATCATGCGCAACCGGGGCGTCGAGCTCGTGCGAGTTGCATCATGACGCTCTGGCACTCAAAAGAAATTGACGTTTCCCTCCAAATCAGTAAGCAAGGCGTTGACATTTTTCCAGACGTTGAGTGCATTGCGCACGTCGATTATGACGCTGTCGACGGTGACATCGAATGGGAACTTACGGGCTTCGAGTTTCAGAGGCGCGAATGGGAAAACGGTAAAAGCGTGGTTGTTGCTTCAACCATGATCACCAAAGGCGATGGCCTGTTATTCGGACTTTTAAAATCAGCGCTAGAAGACGATCAAATCACAGAAAGCCTTGCGGAAGAATTTTCATATAGCCGTGACGATGACAGCGGCCTTGTTAACCGTGCATGGGTGAACCCATGACCGTAACCTATCACACAGATTTTGACCAAGGTAGCGGCGAGTGGACCAATCAACGATGTGGCATGCTTACGGCATCGCAGATGGACTTGGTTTTAACGCCAACGCTTAAGGTTGCCAACAATGAAAAACAGCGCAGCCACGTTTATGAATTGCTTGCCCAACGCATCAGCAAATATGTCGAGCCTCAATATATCAGTGACGCGATGTTGCGCGGTAAAGACGAAGAGATTGCAGCGCGTGATTTGTATTCTGAAAAATATGCGAAAGTCGCTCAGTGCGGCCTTGTTACAAATGACGATTTTGGGTTCACGCTTGGTTTCTCGCCCGACGGTTTAGTTGGTGATGACGGCTTGATCGAGGTTAAATCACGCCGCCAAAAATTTCAGACACAAACAATCATTGAAGGCGTTTTGCCAGTTGATTTTTCGCTCCAAATCCAAACCGGATTGTTGGTGTCTAAAAGATCATGGTGCGATTTCATTTCTTATTCCGGCGGTCTGCCAATGTTTGTTTTGAGGGTGCTGCCTGACCCGATTGTGCACACGGCCATTATGGAAGCCGCTGCTCGTTTTGAACAGCAGATACAAGAAAAACTTGAAATTTATGGCGCACAGGCACGCCTGTTTCACCCCACCGAACGCCGACATTTTGAGGAGATAATTTTATGACCGACATTTTAACAACTGTAATTCCCAAAAGTGACCAGCTTAATTCTGATGATCTAATTGCAGGGCCACTTGTAATTCGTGTGGCAAAAGTAACAATTGATCTTTCAAAATCAGACCAACCAGTCTCAATTTTTTTTGATGGCGACAACGGCAAGCCATTTAAACCCTGCAAATCTATGCGCCGGGTTTTAATTGAAGTGTGGGGCTCGCGCCATGCAGAATATGTTGGTCGCTCTATGACTCTTTACCGAGATCCATCTGTCAAATTTGGCGGTTTTGAGGTTGGGGGGATACGCATTAGTCACATGAGCAATATTGATAGGCCAATCACAATGGCACTCACGGCCACACGCGCTAGTCGAAAGCCCTTCACAGTGCAGCCGTTAGCTAAAAAAACACCGCCCAAAGAAGACTCTCTTGATGAGATTTTGAAAAACCAAATCGACCCTCAAATTCTTGATGTCGCACGTGAGGCCGCTGGTGGTGGCAGTGATATTTTTAAAATTTGGTGGGAAGGTGCCACTCAAACTGACCGCGCCGCTGCGATGACGATCAAAGATGAATTGACGAAAATTGCGCACCGATGCAGACAACGAACAAGCAAATAAGGATGCAATGTCGTGACCATCATCATCAT
>JANYHE010000058.1 GCA_025359215.1 Hyphomicrobiales bacterium | reverse complement strand
TAAGTGATCGCTTGCAAGGCCGCTTTATATTCCGCCAAAGTGCCAACACCTGAAAGTGTTATGGTTCCCGTTCCAGAATTATAAGCTGATGCTGAAATGCTGCCGGGCAAAGCTCCCGCTGTCAAAAGATCGCCTGCAGCCAAATTCGAAATTGTTATTGTGGCTGAAGAAATGGTCGTGCCATCATCACTGATTGTGTCATCGGCGGCAGCAATGGCAACCCCCGCATTGCCTTCAGCCCATGTGGTGGAATAGCTGGTACCAGAAGCTGCTGCAGAAAGATCAATGGCAGGCGGGTTGTTTAAAATGGTTGATGTCGACACAAATGCAATCGAGTCATAGGCAGCGTCTCCCACATCGGCGATCCGAATGGTGAGTGTGTAAGTGGTGCCCGGAACCACGTTAAAAGCGTTGATGAAAACAGTGGTGGCACCATCCATCTTAATGTCTGAAATGGGAGGAGTGGCCACGCTGTTGTCGCGATAAAAGCCTGAGTTGGTTCCATTGTTCACAGTGTTAATATCTGTGCCCGTTGCAGTTCCAGGAACTGTTGCAATATTGAAATTTGTATAAGCGCCACCGTTCAGCGTCATGTTGAAGTTGTCGGTGAAGGTTGTGTTCACATACTCATTATATTCTTCCGAAGCAAAAACGCTGGCAATCGACATGCGATTAACGCCCGGCTTTGGAATGAATGAAAACGTGAATGTGGCAACGTCAAACTCACTCGCTGCCGCATTGCTAACCCCAGTGCCCGCTGACGATAAATTGCCAGCAGGCAACGGCGAACCCGGCACCGTTGAAACATTGCCCGTGCCAAGCACAATGCCAGCTGGAACACCGAGCGTGGAACCGCTGGCTGTGAACGTTCCTGCAAATGTGGTGTTCGCACTTGTGGTGATGGTTGGCGTGCCTGTAACTGTGATGCCGCTATTGCCAGCAGTAATTGCGGTGGCAAGCGCTGCTGCATTGGTGTTGCTGGTGATGGCCGTTGCTGCAAAGGCCCCGCTCAAAGAAAGGCTCGAAAAAACGACAGCGAGAACCACAGTCCACAAGTGCCGCAGAACTGAAAGACCTACGATAAAATATTTTACACAAAGCTTGTGCAATTCAATCTCATTTCAATGCAATGCCAAACTGGAACTGCCCAGAATTTCCTAAACTCGCATGGTTAATGAGGTGTTAACTGGGTGTAGCGAAATGCAGTAAGAACAGGATTGCAATTAAACAGTGCAGCTCGCTGGCACAGCGGCTGTTCCAAACCACAACTCAAACGTATTTGGCCGCGCCTTTGCAGCACTGCCTTCGGCAGCCGATAGGTCCTTGACCGCAACATTCAAACCCACGTTATTGAACATATCGGCGAGTTCTTTGCCGCGCGCAAGATCGGAAGTGAGAAACACCCGCAGTTCATGGCCCTCGCCGCTCCACGTGGCACGAGCATAACCCGGAATCACCATGCCGGTTGAATCTGTGTCGCGCATTTTTCCAATAAGTGACCGCACACAAACGCGCTGCGTGTCATCTTGTGTGTGAACAAACACTCGCGAAGGCAAGCGTTCCAAAGCCTCACGAAACGTAATTTCAACTTTCGAATTCTGCGCTGAAGCTTTCAGCAGGGCCTGCTCCATAAGCGGCAACAATTCTTTATCAGATGATGAATTCGCAAAAGCCAATTGCGCAGCCACAAATTCCACGGGAACCTTGTCATTCTTCAAAAGATATTCAAACATGGCCACACCATATTTGCGCTTCTCGGGGTTCTGATCGCTCACCAAGTCAATCATGGTTTTGAGATCATTCAAGTTCTGCTGCCAACGCGTGTAATAAATACCAGTACCCGCAACCGAAAGCGGAATCATCACGGTTGCCAAAAGCTGAACCATAGTTTCACGAAAAGTACCCGGCATAAATGAGAATCTCCAATTAGAGCTGCATCCTAGTGCAGCTCATGCCCGGTAAAAAGGTCGTAAAACAAGGCGAAACAGCGAAACATCAGAAAGATTTTCGACACCCATCTTCATTTGCAGTGTGCGCGGGTTGGCACTGCGGCTGCGAAACACGTGGTCCCACACTGAAAGCACAGTTGAATAATTTGAATCCATATCACTGCGCAGCGCATGATGATGCACAAAATGAATCGAAGGCGTGACAATCACAAATGACAACGGCTTTTCCAACCACTTTGGCACCGCCACATTGGAATGATGAAACAATGCAGCCACTGTGACGATAACTTCAAAAATAACTACTGTTAAAAATGGAACCCCAAGAATAATAATTACCAGCGCCCGCACCAAAGCCGACAAAATAATTTCACCAAAATGAAATCGTAAAGCCGTTGTGGCGTCCAATGTTTCATCGAGGTGATGCACCTCATGGAAGCGCCATAAAAATGGAATGCGGTGATTAAGCCGGTGCCAAATATAAATCCAACAATCCAGCAACAGCAAATCAGCAATGATATAATGTGGATACCAATGCCACTGCACGCGCGATGCAAAAACAGTAATCGGAACCACCAGCAATGGCCCCGCTACTGCGTTAAAAAAACTCATCGAAAAATTCCGACCCAAACGTGCAAAATTTTCACGCAAAGTAACGGCCGGAAAAATGCGCTCCAACACGAGCAACAAAATCAGTACACTGATGATAATTCCAGCTTTGCTCATTGGCGCTCAAGGTGAAATGGTTGCAACAAAGGGTCACGCTTATCGTGCACAATTTCGGCTGCTGCAAACAGTCCGATGGCAGGAGCAAGTGTTACGCCAGAATGGGTCACCGCCACATATAGGCCGCTCACATGAGTTGGCCGACCAATCAGCGGCAATCCGTCTTTCGGTGTTGGCCTATAACCTAGTGTATAAAATTCCATTTCCAAATCTTCAGCACCGCGGAGCATGTCTTTAGTTTGCTTAAACAATGCCGCTGCCGTTGCTGCGGAATCGTCGCCCGGCCTCGCTCCGCCAAAATGACTGCCCGCCACAATGCGCCCTTGTTGGGTTTGGCGCAGGTGAAGATCAGGCGCCATCACCAAACCATTGAGTAATTTGGTGTTGATTTTAGAGTGTACTAATAACCCAGCAGGCGCTTCCAAGTTAAGCGCAACGCCCAATTCCGCCAGAATGCCAAGTGATTGAACACCTGCGGCCACAACCACTTCATCGGCCTCGTGCAAGTGTTCCCCAACTTTAACTCCGGCCACTTTGCCGCCAAGTGTATGAAAACCTGAAACCTCTGCACCCAAAGCAATCTTTGCACCAAGAGTTTGGGCTGCAGCTAAAAATGCTAGCGTTGCAGCAACGGGCTCAATGCTTCCTTCTCCGCTCGCAAAAATTGCCAACTCGGGCGGAACTTTCAGGCGCGGTTCAATTTTTAAAGCAGTGGCACCATCAATGAGATCGACATCATAACCCCAAGATTTTTGGGTTGCTACAATTTCAGCCAATTCATTCTGTGGTAAATCCCACAGCAGCCCACCGCACCAATTCACGTTTAAATCAGGATGAACCGACTCAAGAGCTCGCCACTCCAACATTGAACGCATACGCAGTCTCGAATAAGGTTCGGGGTTTCCCCAACTTGCATTAATCCAGGCCCAAGAATTTGGTGTAGCCACACCACCACCAGCAGTTTGCGCGTCAAGCACCAAAACCTCGGCACCAGCCTTGGCCAGATGATAAGCAATGGAAGCGCCAATGATGCCAGCGCCAATTACAATAATTTTTTTCGCCATCAGTGGTTCATACCACAGGCGAATGCCAAAAGTCAAAAAAGGGGAGTTGGTGGCGAGAGAGCGCTACCATCAGACCCCCCGACCAAGCGAACCATTATTCTCTTTGCATTTAAAAAGCATTTCACAAACTAAGCTAGCAGTTAATGCTATCAGATAAGAGTGCCGTAGATTTTATTTTGCACTTAGC
>JANYHE010000044.1 GCA_025359215.1 Hyphomicrobiales bacterium | reverse complement strand
CGTTGGTCATTGGCGGCGGCAATATTTTCCGGGGCCTTGCAGGTGCAGCAAAAGGCATAGACCGGGTTTCCGCTGATCATATGGGTATCATGGCCACAGTGATGAACGCACTGGCTATGCAGGGTGTTTTAATATCCAAAGGCATTGATGCGCGCATGCTATCTGCCATTGCAATGCCAACCGTTTGTGAAACCTATTCCGCCGCCAAAGGTATTCACCATATGGAAAAGGGCCGCGTGATAATTTGCGCTGCCGGAACGGGACTGCCGTTTTTCACCACTGATACGGGTGCCGCTTTGCGGGCGGCCGAACTCAAATGTGATGCACTCTTGAAGGGCACAAGCGTCGATGGCGTTTATTCTGCTGACCCCAAAAAAGACCCAAAGGCCAAGCGTTACGACTCAATTACATTCAATGAAATATTAGCCAAAGACTTGCGCATCATGGATCCTGCCGCAATCGCCCTTGCAAGAGACAATGGGATTCCGGTAGTGGTGTTCTCAATCCGCGAGGCGGGTAATGTGGGTCGTGTGCTCGCAGGTGATGGCCAATTTACGATAGTGACCAAGGAATAATTCATATGGCGCAACTTCCCGATTTTAACCTGGCCGATATCAAACGCCGCATGAGTGGTGCAATTGATTCCCTGAAACATGATTTTGGTGGATTGCGCACTGGGCGCGCATCATCGTCTTTGCTTGATCCTATAATGGTGGATGCCTACGGCGCTAAAATGGCTCTCACGCAATGTGCTTCAGTAACGGTTCCCGAGCCACGAATGCTGCAAATCAGCGTTTGGGATCGTGGCTTGGTTATCGCGGTTGAAAAAGCCATTCAACAATCCAATTTGGGCCTAAACCCGCAAACTGAAGGCCAAACCATTCGCCTGCGCATGCCAGATCTCACACAAGACCGCCGCAAAGAGTTGGTAAAAGTGGCCCATACCTATGCTGAGAAAGCCCGTGTGGCCGTCCGCAACGTGCGCCGTGATGGCATGGACCAATTGAAGGCGCTCGAAAAGAATAAGCAAATGAGCGAAGACGAACAAAAAGATAAATCAACCGAAGTTCAGAAGCTCACAGACGATACGATCAAAGACATTGATGTGACGTTGAAGGCCAAAGAAGTTGAAATTATGCAAGTTTGAGGCTCTTTCACGATGGGCATAAACACCAACAATTGTGTGCCACGACACGTTGCCGTGATTATGGATGGCAATGGCAGGTGGGCCGCAGCCCGCGGCCTGCCACGTTCAGCAGGCCATAAAGTTGGTGTTGATGCTGTGCGCCGAGCGGTGAAGGCGGCATCAGATTTTGGTATCGAATATCTGACGATCTATTCTTTCAGCACTGAAAATTGGTCAAGACCAAAAACCGAAGTAACGTTCTTGTTAGAATTGATGCGTCGGTTCATTCGGCAAGACGTGGCCGAACTCCATTCGTCCGGCGTGAAAATTAAAATCATAGGTAACCGTGAAGGCTTGGAGCTTTCCATGGTTAAACTGATTGAAGATGCTGAAAAGCTAACGGCTGACAACACGAAACTTCATTTGGTTATCGCGTTCAATTACGGTAGCCGCCAAGAAATTCTGAACGCTGCACAAAAACTGGCCATGATGGTCAAAGTGGGCACGCTGCAACCCGAAGACATCACCGCTGATATTCTTGCCTCACAGCTTGATACATTTGGGATGCCAGAACCGGATTTACTCATCCGCACAGGCGGTGAAGAGCGCATCTCAAACTTCCTGCTGTGGCAATGCGCCTATACTGAGTTTATTTTCATCCCCGAATTTTGGCCTGAGTTTAACGCTGAAATATTTGTGCGGGCATTGGATGAATTCCGCAGCCGTGATCGGCGCTTTGGTGGCGTGAAAGCTCAAACCGCATGAACAAATGGGCCGATCTTGGCGTGCGATCAGCCTCGGCCTTGGTTTTAGCCCCCATAGTTGTTGCTGCCATTTGGGCAGGCGGAAACTGGTTCACCGCCACTATCACGTTTTTGGGCGTCATGCTGGCCTTTGAGTGGTCGTCGATCGTATTCCCTTCCGATATCCGGCAGTTTTCAATTTATGCCATGGCCAGCATCTGTGCAGGCCTGTTGGTTCTCGATCTGGGCATGCTTCTAACCTGCGGTGTGATAGCTGTATTTACGGTGCTTTCGATTGCCTCAAGTGCACAATCTCTAAATGCATGGAAGTTGATCGGGGTGCCTTATGTGGCATTGCCGATTATGGCGTTGGTGGTTTTGCATAGCGATGCAAGGTGGGGCCTCTACACAATTCTTTGGTGTGTGATCATTGTTTGGTCGGCTGATATTTTGGCTTATTTTGCAGGCCGCATCATTGGTGGGCCAAAACTTGCGCCTAAATTATCGCCGAAAAAAACCTGGGCAGGAATGGGTGGGGCAATGGCAGGCGCCGCAATTTCCTCAATGGCGTTTTCGCATTTCATAAACCTTCCAAGCTGGCCTTTGTTTGGATTGGCCGCGGTGTTCGCGGTGGTAGAGCAGGGGGGCGATATTTTGGAAAGTGCGCTGAAACGCAGCCATGGGGTGAAAGACTCCAGCAATTTAATACCTGGACATGGCGGAATTTTAGACCGTGTCGATGGCCTGATTGCCGTTATTTTAGCTGCAACATTCGTGGGTTACCTGCACAATGCCCAAAATGCTGCGCAGGGACTTTTGCTCTGGTAACCATCTTTGTCGAAAAGTTGACGCAATTGCCGTTCTTTGTGGTTAAAAATTGGTAAATACGTCAAACGAGGCATTCGAATTCCATGAATATGTTATCAATTCTACAAGCCCCAGTTTTTGGAATTCTGTTTTATGGCTTGCCTTATATTGTGGCGTTGCTTGTGATCATTTTCATCCATGAGTTTGGCCATTTTTATGTTGGTCGCCTTTGCGGCGTCACCATCGAAACCTTTTCTGTGGGGTTTGGCAAAGAAATTTTCGGATTCAACGATAGGCATGGCACCCGCTGGAAATTCTGTTGGATTCCATTGGGTGGATATGTGCGCTTCAAGGGCGATGCCAACGCTGCAAGCCTGCCTAGTTCTGACGCCGCCCACATTCCGGGCAGCCTTCAAGCCGCAAAGATATGGCAACGCATGGCTATTGTAGCGGCAGGGCCGATTGCCAATTTCTTGCTGGCGATTTTTATTTTTACCTCTGCTTTCATGTGGTTTGGCATTCAAGTTAATGAGCCGCGTGTTGACGGTGTAACCGATGATGGTGCGGCAAAAGTAGCCGGCTTGATGGCTGGAGATTACATTCGGACAGTGGATGGCAAAACCATAACCAGTTTCGTACAAATTCAAGAATCCATGATTTTGCGAGGAGAGGAGCCCGTGGCCCTGACTGTGGAGCGCGGTGGTGAAATGATGAACTTCACGATTGTGCCCAGAATTAAGGAAATTCCTGATGGCTTTGGAAGCACCGTGCGTACCAGCTTGATTGGTATTTCTCACGAATATTCCAAAGATCCCAAGGAAACAAAGCGCGTTTCATTTCCAACTGCGGTGAGCATGGCCGTGGATCGCACTGTTTTTGTTTGCAAAACCACTTTGCGCTATATTGGAAAAATCATATTAGGCACGGAGCGGGCCAATCAGCTCAATGGCCCCATTGGAACAGCCAAAGCAGCTGGCGACACGGCCTCCATGGGTGTTTGGCCTTTCATCACGTTTATTGCCTTGATCAGCGTCAGTATCGGACTTGTTAACCTTTTCCCAATCCCAATGTTGGATGGTGGGCACTTGGTGTTTTATTTAATTGAAGCGTTATTGGGAAAACCAGTGAGCCCGGTTGCGCAAGAGTGGAGCTTCCGTATTGGCTTATCGATGATTCTGATGCTCATGGTTTTTGTCTCTTTCAATGATGTTGGCCGCATTGTGGCAATGAAGTTTGGGAGCTGAAAATTAACACTTATCTTTCATTTGCAATGTGAAATAAAATGGTTAAAACGACCGCAACTGCACTGTTCGAGGACGGCTCGTTTAGTTTGAGGTAGGCTTTTAGATGCGTAATAAAATAGGGCTAGTTGGCCTCCTCGTTGTGTTTTTTACAATGGTCGCTCCGCTAGGTGTGCCATTTCTTGCTGTTCAAACTGCACAAGCCGCATCAGTGTCTCAAATTATTCTTGAGGGCAGCCAACGCGTTGAGCGCGAGACGGTAATTTCTTACATGCAGCTGTCGGTTGGCGAGCAAATCGACAATCAAAAAATTGACGAGTCGATCAAGGCGCTGTTTCAGACTGGCCTATTTTCTGATGTGAGCATCACAACACGGGGCTCGGCATTGGTCGTGCATGTTGTGGAAAATCCACTCATTAACGTTGTGAATTTTGAAGGCAACAGCGAAATTGACGACGACACCTTGCAAAAGGAAGTCGAAGTCAAAGAGCGAATGATTTATACCAAGGCTCGTGTGCAAAGTGATACACGCCGTGTGCTTGCCCTTTATCAAGCAAAAGGCTTTTATAATGTTCGTGTTGCGCCAAAGCTGATCCGCCTGCCAGAAAATCGCGTGAATTTGGCTTTTGAAATTTCAGAAAATGGCAAGACTGAAATTTCAGAAATTAATTTTACCGGCAATCACGCCTTTAGTGGCAGTGATCTTCGCGGAGCGATGATCACCAAACAAAAGACGTGGTGGAACCCGTTCTTGCGCAACGACACTTATGATGCAGATCGTCTTGAATACGACAAGGAACTGATCCGTCGTTATTATTTGAAAAACGGCTATGCTGATATTCAGGTCGTATCGGCTGAAGCGCATTTGAATCCGGATGGCAATTCGTTTGTTCTTGACATCACAGTTGAAGAAGGTCCTCGATATTCAATTGCTGATGTGGCTGTTGATGTCGGTCAAGCAAAGCTCGACTCTAATGGTTTGACTAAAGTTATTAAAACCGAGGTTGGCGATATTTATAATGCCTCGAAAGTGGACAAGACTGTCGATAATTTAACTTTAGAAGCTTCAAACCAAGGGTTTGTATTCGCCAAAGTTGAGCCAAAGGTTGTTAACGATGCAGCCGCAAGAACTGTAAACATTACTTATCAAATCAGTGAGGGTACGCGGGCCTATATTGAACGCATTGATATTGTCGGCAACACCCGCACTCAAGATGAAGTGATCCGTCGCGAACTAAGGCTCTTCGAAGGAGATGCGTTCAATCGCACCTTGGTGGAGCGTGCTCGTCGCAGGCTGACGGCTTTAGACTTCTTTTCAAAGATTGATTTCAAGGAACAAGAGGGCAGCGCTGCTGATAAAGTTGTTTTGGTTGTCGATGTGACAGAAAAATCAACAGGCTCGCTGACGTTCAGCCTTGGTTACTCTTCGGTTGAAGCCGTTGTTGGTTCTGTGCAATTGGCAGAGCGCAACTTGTTGGGCAAAGGTTTGCAAGCGCGTTTGAACACATCATTGAGCTTCAAGAAGCAACAAGTAGACTTTAGTTTCACCGATCCTTATTTCTTAGGATCGCCAATTTCGGCTGGCGTTGACGTGTTTGCGACAAAAACAGACAACAGTTTAGCGTCTTCATATACGAGCGAGCAAGTTGGTGGCGCTTTGCGCACGGGTTTCAACTTCGACGAATTCTCATCGATTGGATTGAAATACTACCTCGCTTATCGCAAAGTCGGCGGTGTAGATTCAGCAACAGCAGCTCCTGCTGTCATAGAACAGCAAGGCAGCAATTGGAAATCTGCGATTTCAGCCAATTATCAATATGACGATATTGATAATCCAATCAAACCAACCAGCGGCACCCGAGCACAACTTGATACCGAGTTTGCTGGTGTTGGAGGCAACACGTATTATGCCAAAGTTGAAGCCCATGGTTGGTATTTCATGCCGTTCTTTGATGATGCTGTAGTGTTGAAAATTGAAGGCAACGCAGGCCATATCCAACCATTAGGCAATAATAAGGTTCCTTTGCAGGATCGCTTCTTTAAAGGTGCCGACTCTTTCCGCGGCTTTGCCCAATCAGGTGTAGGTCCAATGCAGGTTGGTAACGATGGCGTGAATGATTCAATTGGTGGCAACAGTTACGCCATCGGCACTATTGAAGCCAATTTTCCCCTGGGATTGCCTGACGCCTTGGGCATATCGGGTGAAGTGTTCTCTGACTTCGGCACGGTGTTTAATTCTGGCCAAAACTCGGTCGCCAGTATCGCGGGGACAAATTGCAGCGGCGGATTTGCTTGCTCAGTCTTCGACAAAGCAGGTTTGCGGGCATCCGTCGGGGCTGGTCTCGTATGGGTTTCGCCCTTCGGACCACTCAAGTTTGAAGTTGCTTATCCAATCGTGAAAGCGGCAACCGATGAAACACAAATTTGGCGATTCTCAATTGGCACCAGCTTCTAGACCTTTTGAAATCATAAGCTAATATACCCGTGGCGGTTGATGGAAATCAGCCGCCACTTTTTTGTAGGGACAGAACATGAGCGAAGAAACACCAAAGAAAACTCTTGATATTCAACGCATCATGCAGCTTCTGCCGCATCGCTATCCATTCTTGCTCATCGATAAAATGACGGAATGCAACGGGGAGGACTCTGGCATCGCCCTCAAAAATGTGACGATGAATGAGCCCTTCTTTCAGGGCCACTTTCCCACGCGCCCCGTTATGCCAGGTGTATTATTGGTTGAAGCAATGGCCCAAACAGCGGGTGCTTTGGTTCTGGAACATCAAAGCGAAAATGCCGGCAAGCTGGTTTTCTTCATGTCCATCGATAAAGCTCGGTTTCGCAAACCCGTTGGCCCTGGCGATTCAGTTTATTTCCACGTCAAGCTTCTGCAAAAGCGTCCGCCCGTATGGAAATATTGGGCTGAAGCCCATGTTGATGGCAAAAAGGTCGCCGAAGCTGAAATAGGTGCCATGTTGATCGATGGTGCGAAGGCGGGTTAATTACCCGCGTTCACTCATCGGCTTATATTTCCGCTCAGCAGGTCCCACGTAAAGTTGCCGAGGACGACCAATGCGCTGCGATGGGTCCTCAATCATTTCTTTCCACTGGCTAATCCAGCCAACAGTGCGCGCGAGCGCAAAGAGCACTGTGAACATGCTGGTGGGGAAACCCAATGCCCGCAAAATAATGCCCGAATAGAAATCCACATTTGGATAAAGTTTGCGATCAATAAAGTACGGGTCACTTAAAGCAATCCGCTCCAATTCGCGGGCCACATCTAACAATGGATCGTCCTTGATGCCGAGAGCATCAAACACTTCATGGGCTGAGGCCTGAAGAATTTTTGCACGGGGATCATAATTCTTATAAACCCGGTGACCAAAGCCCATCAAGCGCACATTGGAAGTTTTGTCTTTCACCTTTTCAATGAAAGCCGGAATTTTATCAACAGTGCCGATTTCTTCGAGCATCTTCAAAGCGGCTTCATTGGCACCACCATGAGCAGGCCCCCACAAGCAGGCAATGCCTGCTGCGATGCAGGCAAAAGGATTGGCACCAGAGGAGCCTGCCAATCGAACTGTAGATGTGGATGCATTTTGCTCATGATCAGCATGAAGTGTGAAAATACGGTCCATGGCCTTGGCCAGCACCGGATTCACAACATAATCTTCGCATGGAACTGCAAAGCACATATGCAAGAAGTTCTCGGCGTAAGACAGGTTATTTCTAGGGTAAACGAAGGGCTGCCCCACGTGATATTTATAAGTCATAGCTGCAATTGTAGGCAGTTTGGCTATCATACGATGCGAAGCAATTTCGCGCTGACGGGGATCGCCGATATCAGTCGAGTCGTGATAGAACGCTGAAAGTGCGCCAACCATGGCAACCATCACGGCCATAGGATGTGCGTCTCGACGGAACCCCCGGAAGAAAAGCACCATTTGCTCATGAATCATGGTGTGGTGGGTGATATCATGAACAAATTTTTTGCGCTGGGTGGCGCTGGGCAATTCGCCGTAATAAAGCAAATAACATGTTTCTAAAAAGTCGCCATCTGTGGCCAGCTGCTCAATCGGGTAGCCGCGGTAAAGCAAAACACCAGCATCACCGTCAATGTACGTGATTGTCGATTTGCAGGCCGCTGTCGATGTGAAGCCCGGATCAAACGTAAAAGCCCCGGTTTCCGCATAGAGCTTGGAAATATCAACAACATCCGGCCCAATTGTTCCCTTTAAAACAGGAAACTCATGCTCTTTACCAGCGATCTCAAGTTTAGCAGTATCAGCCATGGTAGGGCTCCTTTGAGATCACGTTATTGCAGCGCAACAAAAAGGTCAATGAGCCTCGCCTAAACTTGATCGGCAATCCGACCCAAACTCTCTTCCCGTCCTAACACTTCAAGCACGTCGAATATTCCCGGCGATGTGCTTGTGCCTGTCAATGCCGCGCGTAAAGGCTGGGCCAATTTTCCAAGTTTCATTCCTGTCGATTCTGCATGGGCTTTAACAGCATTTTCTAGCAAGGCAGCTTTCCACTCGCCGCAAGCGCCAAGCACTTCAACAAGAGTTTTGAGTGCAGCTTTGCCTTCTTCACTCAGCAAGGCCTTGGCTTTGTCATCCATCGTCAAGGGCCTCGTTGTGAAAAGGTAATTGGTGTTGGTCATCAGCTCAACCAAAGTCTTGGCGCGCTCTTTTAAGCCCGGCATAGCGGCCAGAAGTTTGGATTTCATTGCGTCATCAATTTTGGCCAGCAGAGCAGGGCCCTGTTCAACATGCGGTAAAAAGGCGAGAAACTCTGAAAGCAAATCTGCATCATCAGTATGTCGAATATAATGGCCGTTCAGATTTTCTAATTTTGCAAAATCAAACCTTGATGCCGATTTGCCAATGCCGTCCAAATCAAACCAGCGTACCAGTTCGTCAGTTGAAAAAATCTCATCATCACCGTGGCTCCAGCCGAGGCGGGCCAGATAATTGCGAAGTGCCGCGGGCAGATAACCCATGGCACGGTAAGCCTCAACACCCAACGCACCATGGCGCTTTGATAGTTTAGCCCCGTCTGGCCCGTGAATAAGCGGCACATGCGTCATGCTCGGAACGGTCCAGCCCATGGCGAGATAGATCTGAATTTGGCGCGCAGTGTTTGTTAAGTGATCAACGCCGCGAATGATATGGGTTACACCCATGTCATGGTCATCCACCACCACTGATAAGTTATAAGTCGGGTTGCCGTCAGACCGTAAAATAATGAGATCATCCAAATCCTTGTTCGGAATAACCACACGTCCTTGCGCATGATCGTTGATCACGGTTTCCCCTTCCTGTGGGGCCTTGAATCGGATGACTGGTTTCACATCTGCTGGCGCATCTGAAGCAGGGCGATCCCGCCATGTGCCATCATAGCGGATGGGGTGCTTTTCAGCCTCAGCCTTTTCGCGCATGGCGGTGAGCTCTTGCGGGCTGCAATAGCAAAGATAAGCATGGCCGGAAGCCAGCAAAACATTGGCCACCTCTGCATGGCGCGCCATGCGGCTGTGTTGCGAAACAGCTTCACCATCCCAGTTCAAGCCCAACCAAGTCAAACCCTCGAGAATTGCCGCCGTTGCTGCATCTGTTGAGCGTTCGCGATCAGTATCCTCAATGCGCAGCAGCATCTTGCCGCCATTGCCCTTGGCATAGGCCCAGTTGAACAAGGCCGTGCGTGCGCCGCCGATATGAAGATAGCCAGTGGGTGAGGGGGCAAAACGAGTAACGGGGGATGACATTGCGGCCAATTTCCTATTAGTTAAAAGCGGGGAGAGGCGCGATGGCCCGAGAAGAGCCGGATAGCACAGCTGGAAGGGGCGTCAAAGGGGCTGTGGCGTTGCAGCAGAGTCTTGCCCAGCAGACTTCGCGTATGATGCTGTGGGCTCCGCTATTTCTGATCATTGGGATTTGGACCTATTTCAACTTACCAAGCGAGCCCAGCGCGATTGCCATACCCATTTTAGCAGCCTTTGCAGCATTGTTATTCTGGTTGGGCCGCACGCGAACGCTCAGCCTCGTCTTGGCACTGATAGTGTTCGGCTTCGTCTGCGCAAAATTCCGTGAACAGGTGGTGGCCACACCCCTGCTGCGGGCTTATGTTTCTGAAAGCGACATTTCTGGTTTCGTGGCCGATGCCGATAATCGCGGCAACAATAAACGCATCATCGTGGTGGAGCTCGATTCTGCCACCAATATTCCGGAAGGAGAAATGCCAAGGCGGGTTCGAATATCAACTTTCCATGCTGAAGCCGTTTTGATTGGCGATTATGTTTCGATGAAAGCCCGACTTTCGCCCTTGCCTATGCCTGTGTCGCCGGGCGCATTTGATTATGGTCGTGACCTCTATTTCCAATCCATTGGTGCCACGGGCCAAAGCTCCACAGAGCCAACAATTGAAGTTAAAGACGTGCCCTATAAGTTTGTAATCAGACGCTTTTTCCATGCCCTGCGCAGTGCCATGGGAGAGCGGATCTCTAGCGTTATTCCCGGGCCGATTGGCGCATTCGCCAACGCGGTGATCACTGGCGAACGTGCTGCCATTCCTAAAGACATGAACACCAGCCTGCAGATTTCCGGCCTTGCTCATATCCTCTCGATTTCGGGATTGCACATGACGATGGTGGCTGGCGGCGTGTTTTGGGTGGTGCGGGCCTTCCTCGCCTTGTTTCCTTATTTGGCTTTGCATTACCCCATTAAAAAATGGGCCGCGGTTGCTGCGCTTATTGTGGGCGTTATTTATATGTTGCTGGCGGATTCTGGCTCGGCCACAGAACGCTCTTATATCATGATCGCCGTGATGTTCTTTGCCATGCTGGTGGATAGACCCGCCGTGTCACTGCGCAATCTCGCCATTTCCGCAATTCTAATTTTGGTTGTGACACCCGAAGAATCCATGGGTGCCAGCTTTCAAATGTCGTTCCTCGCCGTCATGGGCCTTGCTGCATTTTTCGAATGGTGGAACCACAGACCTGTGGACATGAAACACATCGCTGCCTCGCGCACCAGAAGGGTCATCACATCAACGTGGAAACATGTGGCGGGTTCAGTTCTCACTACACTGGTGGCGGGTGGGCTTTCCAGCATGGCGGCGGCTTATCACTTCGGGCGCATGGCGCCTTATGGCACCATCGCCAATGGCTTATCACTGCCAGTTGTTGGTTTTTTGGTTATGCCACCTGCCTTGGCCAGCGCCATGCTGATGCCCTTTGGCTTGGAAGAATGGCCGCTGAAAGTGATGGAACTTGGCTTAAAAATCACCATGTGGATTTCTGATTTGGTGGCCTCTTGGCCCGGAGCCAATGTGCTGATCGCCAAACCTTCGCTGGCCAGCATTGTGGTAATGGTTTTGGGCTCAGCCATTCTGTGCATCGGCGTTGGGCGCTTTCGATTGATTGGCGTGGTCATGATGGTGGCAGGCCTTGCTACTTCGCAAATGGCGCAGCGCCCGCAAATTCTCATTGAAGAACGTGGATCGAATGTGGCCGTGTTGGACGAGCAGGGCCACTATGTTTTTGCTGATCCCAGCAAAGGCAAATTTGCAGGTGAAAAATGGCTGCAAAGCAATGGCGAAATCACCACCATGGCTGCAGCCTCTCAATTGCCCGGATGGGTGTGTAGTGACGGCATGTGCTTTGCTGATGTGGGCGAAAAATCCATTGGCTATATTCACACTCAAACCGCGCCCGATTGGCCATGCCCGCCAGTGGATATTATGATCGCTGATTTTCCGCTGCACCACACCTGCAGCGATGTCAGCGTTCGCATTGATCGTTTCGATGTTTGGCGGCAGGGTGCACATGCCATCACGATCAATAAGGGTGAAGTGCACATTGCCACCGCCAAAGGTGAGCAGGGGAATAGGCCATGGGTTTTCGTCTCCCGTGCAAGGCCCAAGCCGCAAGCCAAACCACCAGAATTGCCCGTGACTGCATTTTCAGGCTAAGATAAAAATATGACAACAGACTCTCTCATCGCATTTGTTTTTGCCGCCGCTGCTTTGGCCTTGGTGCCGGGGCCCACTGTCACTGTTATAATCGCCAACAGTTTGAAACATGGCACCAGAGCGGGCCTAATGAATGTGCTGGGCACGCAAGCGGGTGTAGTGATCTGGCTTAGCATTGCGGCCCTAGGATTGGGTGCGGCTATCAAGTTGATGGGTGTGTGGTTTGATGTGCTGCGCTATGTGGGTGCTGCCTATTTGGTTTACATGGGCATAAAGTTATTCCTGTCTAAGGGAGACCTTGCCGTGGCCACCGAACGGGTCCGTCCGCATGGCAGCTTTTTTCTTCAAGGATTTGTGGTGATCATGAGCAACCCCAAAATGCTGGTGCTATTTGGTGCGCTGATTCCGCCGTTTATTCCGCAAGGCGCGGATGTGGGGCGCACCACTTTAATGCTCGGCCTGATATTTGCGGCCATCGCTGTGACTGGCGACACTGCTTATGCTTTAATGGCGGGCAACGCGGGGGCATGGCTTTCGCAAAAGCGCATTCGCGGCATAGAAATAATCAGCGGCTGCTGCCTTGTGGGCGGCGCTGCATGGATGGTGTTGAAAGGCAAATGATGCGCACAGGCTTTTACCCCGGCAGCTTCGATCCCATCACCTATGGGCATTTGGATATCATCGCGCGGGCAGCGCGCATCGTCGATAAATTGGTCATCGCCGTGGGCCAGCATGGTGCCAAACAAGCTCTGCTAAGCGTGGAAGCCCGCGTGGCACTGATTGAGCAAGTGGTAAAACCCATTGCCGAACATGCCGGTGTTAAAATCATCGTCACCACCTTCGATGGCCTGACGGTCGATGCTGCAAGAAAGGCTCACGCCGGCGTAGTCATCCGCGGCCTGCGTGATGCCAGCGATTTCGACTACGAAGTACAAATGGCGCAAATGAACGGAGCACTTTCGCCGGATATCGAAACCATCTTCATGGCTGCATCGCCTGCCACAAGAATGATTGCCTCGTCACTGGTAAAGCAAATTGCCAAAATGGGGGGAGACACAAGCTTGTTTCTGCCGAAGGAGGCGGAGGCGGCGGTAAGAGCAGTGTTAAACGCACTATCTCCGTAATTTCACTTAACCCTTAATAGCAGCAACTCTGCGATATTTTGGTTCATCCATCACAACATCGGTGTGCACAAAGCTTTTCAAATAGTCGTCCTGATCAGATTTCTTGCGCAAATCAAACAGGAACACACCTTCCGGCTTTAAACTCGCGGCCACAAAAGCAGCGTAGCTTGCTGCTGGATAATGAAAGCCACAAGACAGAAGCGAGAATATCAGATCACACTCTTTCTCAACCAAAGCTGACACTTGCGGATTGGTGATTTTTATTTTTTCGGCTGGCACGCCATTGGCAACCAGATAGTTCTTTGCGGCCTCTAATGAAGCATAACCAGCGCCCGAATCTTTATAGCCGTGGTGGTGCGTGGTGGTGGTTTCAATATCCACCAAATGAATGTCGCATTGATATTTTTCCCAGAAATACAAATCAATCAAAGCATGGCCGCAACCAATATCGACAATTTTCTGGATTGGTCGTGCGCCCAAATAATTAGCAATTTGGTCAAACTCTCGCTTTGCGTCAGCAATTGCCCCATTGATAATGGCGTTTTTTCGTAAGCCCGCCTCCCACTTCAATGCAAACGGATATCCTTTGGCCCAAAGCTTAAACGTCAACGGAAACTTAATATGGTCGGTGCGCTGAAGGCTAATATTATAGGCATCTTCGGCTGAGAACATGGATATGTCTGGCGGCATCGGTTCATTCCAAATTTGAAAGTCAATCATCGCGTTTTTGGCACATCGCTAATTCTGCCGCAATTGGCTCATTAAGCATATATAAATGCATCTATTTTAGATTTGGCCCATGGAACCTGTCCGAAATTTTGATCAACGCTATGCTGCATCCGACATGTGCATGGTTATTCGTTCAGGACAGTGAACTAAAATGCAAAGCAGTTTTGCTGTTTTAGCGATGATCAAGCGGCATCTGGCCATTCGTTTACTGCTCAATGCTGTGTCATATCTAAAGCTTGCGAGCCTGTTTCCCAAGGCAAGCGGGCAAGGGCTTATTTTCACTTTGCATCATGTGCGCCCTGCGACCAGCAGCGCTTTCGATCCCAATGCACTTTTGAACATCACGCCAGAATTTTTAGAGCAGGCCATTGTTGCCAGCCAACAAGCCGGGTTGATTCCAGTGCGATTAGAAGATTTGCCTACCCTTTTGGCAGGGCTCGATAAATCCAAAAAATATGTCTGCTTCACCTTAGATGATGGCTACAAAGACAATGCCGAATTTGCTGCCCCCATTTTTCGCAAACATAATGTGCCATACACAATTTTTATCTGCCCCGGCCTTACAAACCGCACCCGCACCATGTGGTGGGAGACAGTGGCTTATATATTACGCGATAATGCTGAAATCAGCTTTGATTTTGGTTCTGGTCCAGAGGTTTTAAAACTCATAAGTTGGCATGCCAAACAAGCGGCATTTTTCCGGTTTGCTAAATTTGTGGAATTGACCGACGAAGACAGTGCTGTGCAGAAAATCGACGCATTGGCCAAAAGCCTGGGTATTGATCTTATGGCAATCGTCGAACGTGAAATTATGTCTGAATCCGAACTGCGCGCATTGGCCAAGGACCCATTAGTGAGCTTTGGTGGCCACACTATGACTCACTGCAACCTTGCCCGTGTGTCGCCTGATCGACTGAATTATGAGCTTTCAGAATCGTGCAAAGTGGTTGCTGGCTATGCCGGAAAGTCCGTCGACAGCTTCGCCTATCCCTATGGCCACTCCTACACAGTAGGCAAACGTGAATTTTCAGCGGCCAAGAATTTGGGCTTGAAACTGGCCGTCACCACCCAACCCGGCGTGCTGAAAGCCTGCAGCTTGGATAACGTGACAGCGCTCAAGCGGGTTTCGCTCAATGGCTGGTATCAACACCCACGCTTTGTCAAAGCGCTGATTTCGGGGGTGCCGTTTCTGTTTGTTAAATAGCAGGTCAGCCAGCGCTTGACTTAGCAGAATCGCGGCGGCATACACCGCTTCGCTTCCCAGCTTCACCGTTGCGGAAGCATTACTATGATCGGGGGAGAGTGTCCCGAGTGGCAAAGGGGGGGGAC
>JANYHE010000016.1 GCA_025359215.1 Hyphomicrobiales bacterium | reverse complement strand
GATGCTTCCGGCAAGTGGACGTTGAAGCCATCTAAACCTTTAGTAAATGGCGTATATGATGTTTCAGCCGTTGAGAGCGATGGCGCCGAAAAGACTTTGAGCGATAACACAAAAGATGAGCTCGCTGTCAACGTGGCCCCGCCACCACCAGCCCCAGCTGCTGACAAGCCTTATGATTGCGTTTCTACGATTGCGCGCATTGCAGCTGTTTTCCCAGTGCGATTTGAATTTAACAAAGATGCGTTGAGTGGGCCTTATGAAGGTTCTGTCAACCAATATGCCGCACTTCTCAAAGATGCGCGTTGCTTGGCATTGAAAGTTGAAGTGGCGGGCCATGCCGACTTTATCGGATCTGAGAAATATAATCAGGGTTTGAGTGAGCGCCGTGCCAAAACTGTGGTTGATGTTTTGACAAAAGCAGGAATTGCCGAAGCGCGGTTGACGGCAAAAGGCTTCAGCAAAGATAAGCCACTCGATCCGGCAACAACAAATGAAGCACGGATGAAGAATCGCCGCGTTGAATTCACGGTTACGCAATAAGGGGGATGATCATGAACGAATTTTTCAATTTTCATAATAGCTGGATTTTGGTCCAACATAATTGGATCTGGTTGGCTTTAGCCTTGGTGCTGGGTGCCTATGTCGGTTTTACGACCAGTATTCCTGATCGAAATTCACGTTAAGATAGGCGCAAAATCATGACCCATTATCTCATAGAACTTGCCATCTGGATGTTGATTGCTTATTTCATCGGCTGTTTGATTGGTTGGGCTTTGCGCACAATGGTTGACGCGCCCGCTAAAATTGCTGAACCGGTTTATACTCCGGCACCAGCCCCAAAGCCCGCATTAACGCCAGCGCCAGTGGTTATGGCGCCACGACCAACGACAACACCGGCGCCAGCGACCACGCCGGCAGCCGAGCCAATGGTTGGTAAAATGGAAAGACCAAAAGGAATCGCTGCTGCACGTGGTGGCAAAGCTGATGATTTGCAACGCATCAGCGGCATTGGTCCAAAAAACGAGAGCATTCTTCACACGTTAGGCTTCTTCCATTTTGATCAAATTGCAGCTTGGACCGAAGCTCAGGTGTCATGGGTTGATGATCACTTGCGTTTTAATGGCCGCATCAAGCGCGAAGAATGGATTAGGCAGGCTGGCTTGTTGGCCGAAGGCAAAGAAGCCGAATTCACCAAACTTTATGGCACAGGTGGTTTGCGCAATGCCAAAGGTGAAACGCTGTCTGGCACGCGCACACGCAAATAGAATTGCAAAAGTTAAGAAGGCCGACCTTAGTGTCGGCCTTTTTCTTTTTGATCGACGACTGTGAGCCATTGTTGAATTGCCAAAAGCGATTCTGGTTCATCAAGAAACGGCACATGGGCGCGATTTGGCACCGTGGTGGCCATCAGTTCGGGCAGAATGTCTTGCATTTTTACAACGGTTTCAGAACTCAAGAGATCAGAGTTTTCACCCCGCAGAACTGCAACTGGCATATTGGCCAGCGCTGGTGTTATGCCCCAAAGACTTTGCAATTTTCCAGCTTCAATATCTGCAATTGTAAGAGCGAACTTGGTGAGCAGGGGGTCATAATCAGTGTACGGATGATTGTTCTGTTCTCTGAAAACTCTCTTGGCGATGGTGAGCCAGTGTTGGTCTGAAACATTGCTGAAGCCGGGGGATTTTATCGCAAGCACAGCCTCATCCCAGTTTTTGAAATTGCTGGGCGCGCTCACATAATTCAAGATGCGCTTGAGGCCGACAGGATTGATTTCCGGCCCGATATCATTGAGCAAAAGCCCCGCCAATCGGTTTGGGTGGGTGCTTGCCATAACTTGGCCAATTAACCCGCCGCGTGACGTGCCAATGAGAGCTGCTCGTTCAATCGCAAGTGCGTCGAGCACGACGATAACATCATCCAACTCGTGGGCTACGGCATAGGTCTTTGGATCGGCGTAACCAGAACGACCTCGACCTCGTAAATCAATCGCAATCACTCGGCGCTGTTGTGCATAGACATCAAACACAGGCGCAAAATCTTTGCTGTTGCGGGTTAGGCCCGGCAAGCAAAGAATGGGCGTTAGCCCGCTGGTTTGGGGCCTGCGATCATCTGCAAAAATCTGTGTGCCATCGCGGGCTTTTATGAAATGCTCACTCACACGAATTCAAGAATGATGTGATTGATTTTGTTTTGCAGGCCACAGGAGATTCAATGGGTGTGGTGCTGGCCACATTTATTTCGCTTGGCGTGCCGCGTTTCAAATCGGCAGTCATGGGGCGCACTGTGTCTGGTGCTAAACGTGAGCGATAAACATGCACATTCTGCATCACTTTTTGCACATAGCCGCGGGTTTCCTCAAACGGAATGCATTCCACCCAATCAACAGGGTCCACTTGCCCTCCGCGCGGATCGCCATATTCATCCACCCATTCACGAGAGCGCCGTGGGCCTGCATTATAGGCCACAAGGGTGAGCACATAAGAACCGCTAAAATTATCGACAAGATCAGCCAAATGGGCGGCACCCAGTTTCACATTATAGGCAGGGTCACCCTTCAATTTGTTTTGTGCGAATGGCACACGGTATTGCCGCGCAATTAATTGCGCAGTGGCTGGCATGAGTTGCATCAAGCCTTGTGCACCCACTGAGCTTCCGGCCTGTGGATCAAATTCACTTTCTTGACGCGATAATGCAAAGACCAATGAGCGTTCAATCGGTTTGCCAATTTGGCTCCACTTTGGCAGGCCCATTATCGGATATGACCATGCATCAATATCCAGCCCACGCTGGCTTGCTGCTTTTGCCAAGCGCAGAGACCATGATGTTCCAGCCAGATTTTGCACGATTGCAGCGGCAGCGTTCAACTCGTCAGCCGAGTCGAAGCGATTGGCAATCGACCACAAGAAAATGTTGAGTTGGTTTTTGGTGCCCGCTTGTGCGAACAATCGCATGGCCCTGATGACTTCATCCTGAGCTACTCTGGCTTGAGCGGCTTGCGATGCTTTGCCGCCGTTTATGGGCTCTGGCTCATTGCCCAAGCCCAACTGTTCTCTCGCCAATTGACCATAGTAGACAGTCGAATGAACAGCCGCATTTTGATAGGCGGCGCGTGCTGAGGCCTTGTCACCCATACTCGCATAAGTGCGACCCACCCAATAGGCGGTTTTGGCTTTGTCCGTGCGGGTGACGGAGATTTTTTTCAAGTTGGCAAAATGGGCCATCGCCAAATCGGGTTGGCGCAAATAACGCAAAGCCACCCAGCCCGCAATGAACTCAGCTTCGAGTGCGCCGTCACCTGCATTCAAACGATGATCGGCAGACATTTGATAGGCCGCATTCCAATGCGCGCCATGATTGGGGCCAACGGAACGCCGGGCAATGATGCGGCGCTCGCTCCACCACGCTTCAGCATCCAAGGCAATGCCAGGATTGCCTTGGGCACTCATAAGTATGGCGCGGGCTTGATCATAATTTTCTTTACGGCGGAAATAGCGGGCGCGCACCAGTTTGAGCGCCAGTTCATTTTTCATCGCAGATGATAGGGATTGATATTTTCGATCAGCGCCACCATCGCCGCGTAAAAGCATTTGAGCAGCGTTTGCCGCAGCCTGATAATCGCCACTCAAACGTTTGGAATTGCGAATGGCGGCATTGCCTTCTTGCGCATAGACCAAACGCCACATACGGGCTTTATGATCAGAAGCAGTGAGCTGATTGCCAAATTCTGATAGAATGCGGCGTTCGTAATCCACATCCACTTTCGGGCTCAGCCAAGCTTCTCTCAGCCAGATCTTGCCATTTGATGCGTCGCCAGAAGCATATAAAGCGCGCGCCAAGGCTAATTTACCCGAAGGTGTAGTGGCGCGCTTTCCGTTAAAATATTGAAGCACAGTTTTCGTGTCGGAAGTATTTTCATAAAGCGCTTGCTCGGCGCGCTTCATCAATGTTTCAGTTAACGGCCAGTTGGGTGCTGCATTGAGGAATGCCATAATGCGTGAAAAGCCTGCTTCTGCGCCATGATCGCGCAAATAAAGCAGTTCAACCAATTTAACAGCAACCTGATCGCCAGATTGTGCCGCCAAGCTGCCGCCCGTTTGAAAATCGCCTGCAAGTGCGCGTTGGATGGCTTGAACTGCAAGGCCCGAAGGCGCAGCAATGGCCAACGAGGCTGGTATAAGTGCAATGGCTGATGCCGAAAACAAACCTTTAAGCAATGAACGACGCGACACTTCAAAATTCATACTAACTGACCTAACTCGCAATGACTGATCGTTGGATGTTCATTTTGACCGAGTTTTGACCGAATTCTGTCAAGCCTCTGTCTTGAAGTCACCAAACTGACCGACTATGGTGCACCACCGTTACGGAGCTGCGGATTTTTGAATATAGGCTCCTTATGGTTTCCAACTTCTTACCAACGAGGCTTCACGTGCAGTTCAAGGGTTCAATTCCAGCTTTAATCACGCCAATGAAGAATGGTGCTTTCGACGAGGCAGCCTTTCGAAAATTTGTGAACTGGCAGATTAAAGAAGGCAGCTCTGGTTTAGTGCCTGTGGGCACCACAGGTGAAAGCCCCACTTTGACTCCTGCTGAACACAAAGCCGTGGTGCGCATTTGCGTGGAAGAGGCCAAGGGCCGTGTGCCGGTGATTGCAGGTGCAGGATCTAACAACACGGCCGAAGCTGTCGAATATACGCGCCATGCTAAAGAAGCTGGGGCAGATGCTGCCCTTGTTGTTGTGCCTTATTATAACAAGCCAACACAGGACGGAATTTACGCCCATTATAAAGCCATTGTTGAAGCCGTGGATATTCCGGTTTTTGTTTACAACGTGCCGGGACGCACGGTTGCCAACATTTCCGTCGAAACTTTGGCGCGGCTTGCGCATGACTTTAAAAATATCATCGGCACCAAAGATGCCTCTGCTGACCTTACGCGGCCATCGCGCCAACGGCTGATGTCGGGAGAAAAATTTATTCAGCTTTCGGGCGAGGATGGCACAGCGCTGGGCTTCAATGCTCACGGCGGAGTTGGTTGCATATCAGTGACGGCCAATGTGGCGCCACGTCTGTGTGCTGATTTGCAGGCCGCCACATTAAGCGGCGACTACGCCATGGCGCTGCAACTGCAAGATCGTTTGATGCCGTTGCATCATGCTATGTTTGTAGAAGCAAGCCCCGGACCTGTAAAATATGCAGCGCATCTGCTCGGTCTTTGTGAAGCGGAAGCCCGGTTGCCTTTGGTGCCCGTTATGGAAAGCACAAAAGCTATCGTGCGCGAGGCACTTATTCATGCAGGTTTGCTCAACTAATGTCATCTAAGGCAGGCGGAGCTAAGGCCTCGAAGAAACAAGAAGGCATAAAGGTTGTGGCTGAAAATCGCCGCGCCCGCTATGATTTCGAATTGATCCAGTTTTTTGAAGCCGCCATTGAACTTGTGGGCTCTGAAGTTAAATCCTTGCGGGTCGGCCATATCAATTTGGGCGAAGCTTATGCTGCAATGAAGGGCACGGAGATATTTCTCATCAACTCCAATATCCCGGAATATCGGGAAGCCAATCGCTTTAATCATGAGCAAAAGCGGCCACGCAAATTGCTACTCAACCGCAAAGAGATCGACCGTCTTGCGGTGGGTATTCAGCGCGAAGGCCTGACTATTGTGCCGCTCAAAATGTTTTTCAACGCGCGCGGGCGCGTGAAGGTGGATATTGCTTTGGCGCGCGGTAAGAAAAACGTGGATAAGCGCGAGACGATCAAAGTTCGCGATTGGAACCGTGAAAAATCGCGTGTGCTGCGCGATAGAGGTTAATATCGTGCACCACCTTATCGGCCAACGGGTTCCCGATGTGGCGTTAGCCTCAACGCAAGGCGGGGTGGTCAATCCCGTGCATGTTGCGGGCAGGGCGGCTTATTTCATATACCCATACACAGGCAAGGCTGGCATTGCAGATCCAGAAAATTGGGACACTATTCCAGGTGCACATGGTTCCACACCGCAGGCTTTGTCTTATGCGTTAGCGCATGATGAATTTTCAAATATGGAAATAAAAATATTCGGCGTCAGTTTGCTGTCACCGCAATGGCAATTAGATTTTGCGGAACTTCACCACTTGCCTTATGCGCTACTTTCCGATGCGCAAAGCCAGTTTTCGCAAGCTTTATCTTTGCCAAGATTTCACACAGGCAGGCGTGAGTATCTCACACGATTGACTATGCTGGTTATTGATTCAATCATTTGTCATGTTCAATATCCTGTCGCTACACCAGAGCAAGACGCCAGCGATTGCTTGAAATGGTTCCGGGAACAATTATGATTTTGGTGGCGTTGGGCAGCAATATTTCGGGGCCATGGGGAAGCCCACGACAATCGGTTGAGCGGGCATTGATCGCCTTAAACCAGTGGCCATTGCGGTTGGTCAAGGCCTCCACGCTTTTAGAAACTGCTCCCTTTGGAAACAAGAACCAACCCAACTTCGTGAATGCTGTAGCGATTATTGAGACGGCACTTGCGCCTGAAATTCTAATTCGCCGCCTTCATATGATTGAATGCGTTGCTGGCCGCAAGCGGGCAAAGCGGTGGGGACCGCGCACACTTGATCTCGATATTATTGATTTTCACGGGCAGATAAAACACCAGAGAGGTGCCAATCAAAAAGCTTTGGTTCTGCCGCATCCTGGCATTTCCGTACGAAGTTTTGTGCTTGCACCGATTACGGAAATTGCAGCGCGTTGGCGACACCCTGTCACTCATCAATCTGCAAAAGTTATGCTTTGTAAACTATATGGCTTAAGCTCAACTTAAGGCACTTCATTCATCATAATCCGATATTTTATAGGTGGATGTGATGAAGTTTTTGAGTGCTGTGGCCGTCGCCACATTAATCTTTTCAATGCCGGTTTCGGCTAAACCCATTCAAATTGCAGCTGGTACGTTCGAAATTTTAGGCGGCATCGATAGCACGCAAATAGCCATGGCAATTGATCCCCAGCAGCTGCCGAAAACCTATGCGCAAGATGATGTATCGGGCCCAAACCGCGCGACAATTCCATTCACTTCATCCCTTGCGCCCGGATCGATTCTGGTTCGCACAGCCGAACGCAAACTCTATTTCATTCTGCCAAACGACCAAGCCATCATGTACCGGGTGGGTGTTGGCCGCGAAGGATTTTCGTGGTCGGGCAGCAATCACATCAGTCGCAAAGCCACTTGGCCTGATTGGCGTCCACCTGCGGTGATGATTAAGCGCGAAGCCGAGCGTGGCCACATTATTCCAGATTTCATGGCAGGTGGTCCGCAAAATCCACTGGGTGCACGTGCGATGTATATTGGCGCAACAGACTTTCGGATTCACGGCACCACGCAGCCTTGGAGCATTGGTCATGCTGTTTCATCGGGCTGCATTCGCATGTTGAACGAACATGTGATTGATCTTTTCAACCGCGTTCAAGTGGGTGCCAAAGTTGTGGTTGAATAATTTTTTAGGAATTATTTTAAACAACCATTCATCATAAACGCTCCCTTAACCATCCTGCGTCATATTCTGTCTACTGAGTAAGTTTGTATTGGAGTTTTGAGTATGAGTATCAGCGTGCCTGTTGCCCGCCTTGGTTCAACCACGGTTAAATTTGTGATTACAGCAGTGACGGCAGCCTTATTGGCTGGGTGTTCAGACTCAATTGATCGCTTCTCACAGAACTATAATAATCCATCAGACAGCGATCCTGTTTACACAGCATCGGTGCCAAAATATAAAAAGCCAATGGTTGCGCAATATGCAAAGCCAAGGGCTTTGGCCAGCGCAGATGAAACAATCGTGCAAAGCCCGATTAGCTCTGCGCCGAGCTATAAGGTTAAAGCGCCTGCCTATGACTATACGACAAGCTATAAGAAGCCATACAAGCAGCCCGCTCTTGCCATGAACCCAGTGCCACAGGCACCTGTGTATCAAACGCCAGTTTATAAGAAGCCCGTTTATGCCCAGCCTGTGATTGCAGATGAGCAAGCGGTCGCAGAACCTGTGGCGCCAGTTGCTGCTGCTCCCATTTATAAAAAACCAACTTATCAATTGAAGGCAGCTGCGGCACCCGCTGTTGCTGAGCGTCAAGTGGCAGTTGTTCAAACCAAAGCTGTTGGCACTGTGCAAGTGGGTTCGGGCATGACGCTGTATTCTATCGCCAAAGCTAATCACATGACTGTTCAGCAATTGGCAGCAGCCAATAACATCGCTGCACCCTATACAGTTTCAACTGGCCGCGTGCTTCGCATACCTGGCACACAAGCAGGGCAGGCCCCCGCGCAGAAAGTGGCGCAAAAGATGGTGCCATTGGTGCAAGAAGAGCAGGCTGCCGCGGCACCTGCCGCTCCAACACTGAAAACAAAATCAACGGGCAACCATGTCGTTGCATCTGGCGACACACTGTTTTCCTTGGGTCGCAAATATGGTGTTTCGCCCTTCGCGATTGCCGATTTAAATGGGCTGTCGCATAGCAAAGCCTTATCTTTGGGACAGCAATTGCGCATTCCATCAGGTGGCAAGGCTCCAGTTGTTGCGCAAGCAGCACCCATTGCACAAGAGGAGATTGCTGATAATTCGGCAGCCGTGCCTGCGCAAAAGGCAGCACCACTGGCATTGCCAAGAGAAAATCAAGTTGCCACCGCAGCCGCGCCAGTTGATGCATCAGCGCTTTCCATGCGCTGGCCAGTAAAGGGCAAAGTGATTTCAGAATTTGGCGCCAAGCCCAATGGTTTGAAAAATGAAGGCATTAATATTGCTGTTCCTGAAGGCACCAGCATTCGGGCCGCAGAGGGCGGTGTTGTGGCTTATGCCGGCAATGAACTGAAGGGTTATGGCAATCTTATTTTGATCCGCCATGCTGGTGGGTTTGTAACGGCCTACGCTCACGCGAAGACTCTTAATGTTAAGCGTGGTGACACAGTGAAGCGTGGTGATGTGATTGCAGTGTCTGGTCAAACTGGCGCTGTGCAAAGTCCGCAACTTCACTTCGAAGTGCGCAAAGGTGCTTCAGCACTTGACCCCTATAAGTATCTATCATCTTCAACTGCTATGAACTAATTTTAGAAGCCAATCCCCTGCAAGGGTGCCCGGGTGTTAAAACCCGGGCTTCTTTGTTTTTAATATTTCCGCAACAATCCAACCAATTTGCCTTGGACGCGCACACGGTCTGGCCCGAAAATGCGGGTTTCATAAGCGGGGTTGGCGGCTTCCAAGGCGATGGACACGCCCTTGCGACGTAAGCGCTTCAAAGTAGCTTCTTCATCATCCACCAAGGCTACAATAATATCACCGTTGATCGCAGTGTCGCCCTTGCGAATAACAATTGTGTCACCATCAAAAATACCAGCGTCGATCATCGAGTCGCCTTTGACTTCGAGGGCGAAATGTTCACCACCCCCAAGCATCTCTGGTGGCACCATGATGTTTGACGTGTGTTCTTGAATAGCCGATATCGGAACACCTGCCGCAATACGGCCCATCATTGGAATGGCGGTGGCGCGGGGAAAGCCATCATTGGCGGCTGGCATGGGTTTCACCTTGCCCAAGCTGCCCTCGATGACATTTGGTGTGAAGCCCGATTTTTTGCTCGACAAGCTTGGAGAATGTGATTCAGGCAATTTGATAACTTCCAGAGCGCGCGCACGGTTTGGCATGCGCTTCAAAAATCCACGTTCTTCCAAAGCCACAATCAACCGATGAACACCCGACTTCGATTGCAGGTCCAAAGCCATTTTCATTTCTTCAAATGAGGGCGGCACGCCTTCCTCTTTCAGGCGTTCATTGATGAACAATAGCAATTCAAGCTGCTTGCGCGTGAGCATGGGCGTTATCCTTATGCGTTCTGTGAATCAGAACAAATCCAAAACATTTATACATGTTTCGTCTTCGTTCCGCAAGTGTTTGCGTTATGGGCCGTTAGAAATCGAGCAAAAGCACCGAAACCACATCACCCGCCGCCGCTGCGGGGGTTTCAGGTTCGCGGATGATCAGGCAATCGGCATTGCGCAGTGAGCGCTGCATTGATGAGTCTTGTTTGCCAAATGCTGTGGCGGTGCGCGTGCCATCGGGAGCAAGTGATAAAGTGGCACGCATATAGTCTCGGCGAAAATCATTGGCGGGAAGTGCCGCGCCAAGGCGTGCTTGAACGAAACTCGCGTCAGTGTTCAATCCTTGCATGGCTTCGATGAAGGGCTTTAAAAATATACGGGCGCAGACGAGGGCCGATACGGGGTTGCCGGGCAGGCCCATAACCCGCAACTTGCCTTTGGTGCCAAACATGAAGGGCTTGCCGGGGCGAAGCGCAATTTTCCAAAAATCGATTTTGATTCCAGATTTTTTGAAGGCTTCTTGGACATAGTCGTGATCGCCCACGGATGCTCCGCCCGTTGTAATCAGGATATCGGCAGTGGTGGCTTTTTTCACAGCTGCCATTGTGGCTTTGAGTGAATCACCCACGATACCGAGGTTGATCACCTCGCAGCCCCAGGCCTTTGCCATGGCAGCAATGGCGTGGCTGTTGGATGAAATTATTTGATCTGCACGTGGCTTCTGCCCTGGCAAAACTAGTTCATCACCTGTGGTGAATAACACCACGCGCGGTTTCTTCCATACACGGATCATTGCCGCATTGCCTGCGGCTGCAAGTCCAATGTCGCGGGCGTTCATTTTGGTTCCGGCAGGAACGAGAATATCACCCGATTTGAAGTCCAACCCAATAGGGCGAATATTGCGGCCAAAATCAACTGGCTCTGTGATGTGCAAAATGGCGCCATCAAGTTTTGTGTTTTCTTGAATGACAATCGTGTCTGCCCCCTTTGGCAGGGGTGCACCTGTTAAAATTCGCACCGCTTGCTGGGCTTTAAGTGTGCCTTTGTAAGCATGGCCAGCTGCCGAAACGCCGTTCAGACGTAAAGGCTGATGCACATCTTTGTGGCGAAGGGCATAGCCATCCATGGCTGATGACGCGAACGGCGGTTGATTGCGTTTGGCTTTGATATCTTGAGCCAGAATGCGCCCAAGCGATTGGTCAAGCGGGATGAGTTCAGTGGCCGATAATTTCGCCGTGCTAAGTATGCGAGACAACGCTTCATCGACAGGCATGAGCGCCATGATCTATTCCGCCTGGAAATGGCCCGACTTGCCACCTAATTTTTCGACAAGTCGCAAATCGGTAATTTTCATGCCGCGATCGACGGCTTTCACCATGTCATAAAGTGTGAGGCAGGCGACGGAGCAAGCCGTAAGGGCTTCCATCTCTACGCCGGTTTTACCTTCCACTTTCACTGTGGCTTCAACATCGATGGCGCTTTCATTGATGGTAAAGTCCACCGACACTTTCGAAATCATCAGCGGGTGGCACAGGGGAATGAGATCAGACGTTTTCTTTGCGGCCATAATTCCCGCAAGGCGGGCTGTGGCCAGCACATCGCCTTTTTTAGCAGTGCCACTGTTGATGAGGGCCAGCGTTTCTGGCATCATTAAAACACGCGCCCGCGCGGTGGCGCTGCGGGTGGTTATATCCTTGGTGGACACATCAACCATGTGGGCATTGCCAAGGGCATCGAGGTGAGTGAGCTTGCTCATTTTTCGAGTATAGCACGTGTGGCGGCAGAAACATCCTGCTGCCGCATCAGGCTTTCGCCGATGAGGAACGTGTTAACATTGGCCTTCGAAACGCGGGCTAAATCTGCTGGCGTAAACAAACCGCTTTCGCAAACTACCGTCCGGTCTTTTGGCACCATGGGTGCTAAACGTTCGGTGGTTTCGAGTGACACTTCAAAGGTGTGAAGATTACGATTGTTGATGCCAATCAACGGTGATTTCAATTTCAAAGCCCTGTGCATTTCTGCTTCGTCATGCACTTCGACCAGCACATCCATATTGTGGGCAAAGGCAGCAGCTTCGAGTTCTGCGGCAAGTCCATCATCGCTCATGGCCATAATGAGCAGGATGCAATCGGCACCCCAAGCTCGGGCTTCGGCCACTTGATAGGTGTCGAGCATGAAGTCTTTGCGCAATGCAGGAAGGGTGCATGCGCTACGGGCTGCGGTGAGAAATTCGGGCGCACCTTGGAAAGAAGGCGTGTCGGTGAGAACCGAGAGACACGCAGCACCCCCATCGGCATAGGCTTTGGCGAGAGCAGGTGGATTAAAATCTGCGCGGATCAACCCTTTTGAGGGACTGGCTTTTTTAATTTCGGCGATAAGGGCGTAGTGATGATTTGAAAATTTGTGTTGCAGCGCTTTGTGGAAACCCCGCGGTGGAGTGGCGGCTTTGGCTTGTGCTTCTAAAGCTGAAAGCGAAATGCGAAGTTTTGCAGTTGCGACTTCTTCGCGTTTATACGCCGCAATCTTATCGAGAATGGTGGCCATCAACTGTTTGAAACCTCGATCAACCGCGTCAAGGCTTTGGTGGCGGCACCTGACTTTAACGCTTCTCGCGCTACTTTAACGCCGACTTTAATATCATCGGTCTTGCCAGCCACAACAAGGGCGGCGGCTGTTGTCATCAAAGCTGCATCGCTGAAGGCTGATGGCTTGCCCGATAACACTTCGCGCAAGGCTTCGGCGTTGTGCGCAGCGTCGCCACCTTTTAAATCGTCGGCATTGGAGCGTTGTAATCCGGCAGCTTCTGGTGTGACTTCAAAGTTTTTTATTTCACTATTTTTAAGTTCTGAAATCCATGTCGTTCCTGATGGAACAATCTCGTCCATGCCACCTTCGCCATGGCAAATCCAGCAGGCTTCCGAGCCGAGATTCTTAAGAACATGGGCGAGGGGTTCTACCCAAGCCTTTGAATATACTCCAGTAATCTGCCGCTTGGCTCCGGCAGGATTAGCAAGTGGACCGAGCAAATTGAAGATGGTGCGCGTGCCCAATTCCACACGGCTTGGCCCGACGAACTTCATCGAAGAGTGATGTTGTGGAGCAAACATAAAGCCTACTCCTGCTTCATCGATGCATTGTGAAATTTTTTCTGGCGTAATATCCAGTTTCACACCCAGTGCCATCAAAACATCGGCAGCACCAGATTTTGACGATAGAGCCCTGTTACCATGCTTGGCAATTTTTAGGCCTGTGCCCGCAGCAATGATCGCGGCGCAGGTTGAAATATTATACGATCCTGAAGCATCGCCACCTGTGCCTACAATATCAATGGCATCGGGAGGAGCGGCAACGCGCAACATTTTTTCCCGCATGATTTCCACTGCGCCCGTGATTTCATCCACCGTTTCGCCCCGCACCCGCAAGGCCATCAGGAAGCCCGCAATTTGCGACGGTGTCGCATCGCCCGACATCATGATGTTGAAGGCCTCGCGTGCTTCTGCTCGGCTTAATGGTGTTCCGTTTGCGGCTTTGGCGATGAGTGGTTTCATATCAGCCATCACTTCGCTCCATCGAGAAAGTTTTTCAAAATGTCATGGCCATATTCTGAGGCGATGCTTTCTGGATGAAATTGAACACCATGCACATTCAATGTTTTGTGTTGCAGGCCCATAATGAGCCCATCGGTTTCAGCAGTCACTTCAAGGCAGTCGGGCAGGGTGGCTTTATCGACCACCAGCGAATGGTAACGCGTGGCTCTAAAATCATCCGGCACATTTTTGAAAACGCCATTGCCTTGATGAACCACAGGTGATGTTTTGCCGTGCATTTGCGTGGGTGCCCGCACGACTTGGCCGCCAAAGGCTTCGCCAATGGCTTGCAAACCAAGACACACGCCAAACACTGGAATTTTTCCGGCGGCTTCTTTCACCAGATCAATAATGATGCCTGCCTGCGAAGGAGTTCCGGGGCCGGGTGAGATTACAATTGCTGTGGGTCGTGCTGACATCACTTGGCCCACACTGATTTTATCATTGCGGTGAACCACAGTTTCCGCGCCAAGGTCACCAAGGAAATGGTAAAGGTTCCAGGTGAAGCTATCATAATTATCAATCAGTATAATCATTGGGCTCGTCCTGCGCGGCCTGCAAAACGCACGGCTTCTTCAGCTGCGCGAAACAGAGCTTTGGCTTTGTTGATGCATTCTTGGTGTTCATTTTCAGGAACAGAGTCGGCTACTACGCCAGCGCCTGCTTGCACATACATTTTGCCATCTTTCACAATCGCGGTGCGGAGCACAATGCAGGTGTCCATTTCGCCATCGGCGCTGAAATAACCTACACAGCCACCATATATGCCGCGTTTGTTTTTCTCAAATTCATCGATAATTTCCATGGCCCGCACTTTGGGTGCCCCTGAAACAGTTCCAGCTGGAAAACCTGCGCATAAGGCATCAATCACATCAAAGTTTTTGTCGAGCTTGCCTTCAACGTTCGAGACGATGTGCATCACTTGGCTATAATATTCGAGGATGAATTTGTCGGTTACTTTGATCGAACCGATTTCAGCCACACGGCCCACGTCATTGCGGCCCAAATCAAGCAACATCAAATGTTCGGCGCGTTCTTTGGGGTCCGCTAATAATTCCTCTGCCAAGGCTTTATCTTCGGTGGGTGTTAACCCACGGCGGCGGGTGCCAGCAATGGGGCGAATGGAGACTTTGCCTTCGCGCACGCGGACTAAAATTTCTGGGCTGGAGCCTACAACGGCGAAACTATCGAAATTCAAATAGTAAAGAAAAGGAGAAGGATTAACCCGGCGCAACGCACGATACAGCGAGAAGGGTGGAAGAGCAAAATCTGTTTCGAACCGCTGCGAAAGCACCACCTGAAAAATATCACCCGCTGCGATATATTCTTTCGCCTGCAACACCATTGCGCGATATTCATCAGGGGTAGTGTTGGAATGGGCAGCAGAAATGGGAGGTGTGTCGCTTTCACGCAAAGCCATATCAATGGGACGGTCAAGTGCGTCAACAACTTCAGAAAGGCGTTCCGTGGCTCTGGCATAGGCGGCACGGGCTGAAACCGCGCTATCGACATAGACTGGCGATGTCACGGTCACTTCGTCTCGCACTGAGTCAAAAATCGCCATCACAGTGGGGCGGATCATCATGCCATCAGGCAGGCCCAGTGTGTCAGGGTTTGGCTCTGGCAAATCTTCCATCAGCCGCACCATGTCATAGCCCAAATAGCCAAACACACCAGCAGCCATCGGTGGGCCATCTTCAGGCAGATCAATGCGGCTTTCTGCCAGCAGGCTGCGGAGGCTGGCTAACGGATCGTGGCCCGCGCCTTCAAATGGGCCATCAGAATCCAATAAAGCTTTGCGATTGATAAAGGCTTGTTGGCCTGCCACTTTCCAAATCACATCCGGGTTCATGCCTATGATGGAATAACGCCCACGCACGGCACCACCTTCCACTGATTCCAGAAGAAAAGAATAGTTGGCATTGCGCGAAAGCTTAAGCATGGCTGAAACAGGTGTTTCCAAATCTGCCACCAAGCGCGTGGACACAATTTGGGCACGCCCTAATTCATAAGTTTTGGCAAAATTTTCGTAATCTGGTGCAACAATCATGATCTGAACTTTATGGGTTTTGAACGGGAGCCTCAGTGCCTGTGTTCTGCCGCCACAACTCTTCATTGATCGTTACATTTGCATTTTGCCTAATGGCTTTGATGAAGCTTTCAGCCAAATCTCTCGATACGCCTTGGGCTGTTTCATCCTGCAATTTTTTTACTTCAGGAGACGTTGCCATGACAGCTGGAATTTCAACTTTAGTCACTTGCATCACACGGGCCGTTTTACCATCGCCCTCAAGAGACCAAGCAAAGCCCTTGTCACCCACATTAAACAATGCAACTGAGGCTGGGCCATCAAATGTTTCTGATGTTTCATTGCGTTTAAGTCCCGTGGCTGTTTTAATTTCAGCTTTAGTTTCAGCCGCGAGGGCCTCTAGTGTTGCGCCCTGTGTAGCGCGTTCGACAAGTTTCTTCGCTTTTTCTGCTGCCGCCTCGCGGAGCTTTGTGGCAACAAAATCCTTGGTCACTTCAGCTTTTACGACATCGAGCGGCTTTAGCGCGGATGGAATAACTTGCCGCACTTCATACCACACATAGCCGTCATTAATCGAAAGTGCATCATCCACGTTGCCCACGTCGCTGGCGAATGCTGCTTTAAGAACTTCGTCTTTGGAGGCGAGTGTGACTTCTTTTCCGTCTTTGTCGACGCCAGTTGCACTAACGGCTGGAATGAGAACAAATGGCAAGCCAGCTTTGGAAGCAATGTCTTCAAACTTGGTTTGCTGGCCGCGCGCATCTTCGACGGCGTTATAAGTTGTCAGAATTTCGTCTTTGGCTTTCTCCAGCTGCAAACGTTTGGTCAATTCTGGTTTGGCTTCGTCCAAAGTGAGTTGGATGGCAGGTGAAACAGAAGTGGCTTTTATCAATGCAATGGCCAAGCCGCCTTCCACTGGATCGCTCACTTCACCTTGTTTTAAAGCAAATGCAGCGTCTGCAATTTTGCTATCAAGAAGCTCGTCTTTCTTAACTTCTTTCAAAGTAACGTCGGCCGTTTTCGCATTCATTTCCGTGGCGATCTTCATGATATTTTCGCCAGCTGTTATACGGGCTTTGGCTTTTTTGGCTGCATCCAAAGTTGGAAATGTGAGCTGAATCAAGTCACGTTTTTCGGGTGTGAAATAATCGAGTTTAAACTTTTCATAGCCAGCGGCGATTTCTTCTGTGGTAACCGTAATCTTCGAAGAGATATCAGCGGGGTCTACTTTCATCACCGCAATCTGGCGATATTCGGGTGCTGTGTATGTTGCGGGGGAGGCTTCATATTGCTTTTTCAATTCAACGTCAGTGGGGGCAGCAACATCGCTTTCGGTTGCTGTCACTGCAAAATATTTGGCCTCACGGGTTTCACCGCGAAATTGTGCCAGTGCGACGCTCAGAGTTTGCGGCAATTTGATTGGTGCGTCAGCAAGGCCAGAGATCATCGCGCGCATACGGTTTTGTTTTTCTGCCGCCACAAAACCAGCTTCAGACATATTGTTTTGTTGTAAGACTTGGCGCAGGCGGTTGGGATCGAATTTGCCAGCCGTATCTTGGAACATTTTATTATTGGCTATGTCATTGGCAATCGCTGTGCTGGAAACTGCCAATTGTAATTTGTCCTTTTGCGCGTCCACGGCAGCGGTCGCAATCAGGCTATCGAGAATTTGCTTGTCCAGACCCATCTTGTGGGCCTCATCCAACGTGACATTGCGGCCTGCTTGTTGGGAAAGCTGTTTCAACTGGCGTTGCAACGCATCGGTATATTCGGGCGCCATGATGGTCTTGCCCGCCACATGCACCAAATCCTTCGGCCCAAAACCTGTGAAGGACAGGATATCACCCAAGAACGAGGTGGAAACATCTTTGATTCCCCAAATGCCGAAACTCATGACAAGAAGCGCCATTAATAGTTTTGCAACCCAAGTTTTGGCTGCATTGCGCAAGAATTCCATCAATCGTTCCTTTCAGGGATTTAGTGTCGGATAACATCATAGTTACCTGCGTTTCTTCTCGCAAGTGCGGGAGGTGTTTGCTAATACACTACAAATTCGCAGACATAAGAGGAAAAAATGACTTTGCAGACAATTCGCCCCATGGTTGCCGGAAATTGGAAAATGAACGGCACCACTGCCAGTTTGAAGGAACCGCGTTTGCTGGCCGGAATGCTGCGTGATGTGCGCTTGAAATGTGATGTTATGGTGTGTCCACCGGCCACTTTGATCCGCCGGGTGAAATCAGTGATGCGAGGCAGCAAAATTAAAGCGGGTGGACAAGATTGCCATGCTGCCGCGAGCGGTGCTCACACCGGGGACATTTCTGCCGATATGCTGAAAGACGCAGGTGCTGTTGCCGTTATCGTGGGGCATTCGGAACGTCGGACCAACCACAAAGAAACTGATGCCATGGTTTCAGCTAAAGCCATGGCGGCGCACAAATCTGGCCTCAACGCTATCATTTGCATTGGCGAAACATTGGATGAGCGCAAAGGCGGCAAGACATTGGAAGTTTTGACCAGCCAGTTGAAAGGTTCTGTGCCCGCAGGGTGCACCGCTTCAAACACAGTGATTGCTTATGAACCCGTTTGGGCCATTGGCACCGGATTAACCCCAACAGTGGCCGAAATCGCCGAAGCCCACGCTCATATTCGCAAAGAGTTAGCCAATGTGATGGCTGAAGAGGGCGCTGGCACCCGCATTCTTTACGGCGGATCTGTGAAGCCATCCAACGCTGCCGAGCTCATGTCAATTGCCAATGTCAATGGCGCCTTGGTGGGCGGAGCCAGTTTGAAAGCCGTGGACTTCATCGGCATTATTAAGGCTTATATCTAAGCATTTGAAATGACAGAGCTTCCCACCCTAACCAAGCGTCGTTTGCAGGCCCAAGTTATCGGGCCGATTTATGCTGAAATGGTCGAACACATTGGTGAGGCGAAAGCCTCTGAGATTTTGAATGCGGCCATTAATAAAGCGGCCATTGAAGAAGGCCGTTATTTTGCTGCAAAAACGCCGGGCGGTGTCGGCTCCATGGCAGATTTCATCAAGCTATATGAATTATGGACTGCCGATGGGGCTTTAGAAATGGAGGTGCTGGAGGCAAATGACACAACATTCAACTTCAACATAACCCGTTGCAAATATGCTGAAACCTATCGGGAAATGGGTTTGGGCAAGATTGGTCATTTGATGTCTTGTAACCGTGACGGCACATTTTGCCAGGGTTATGACCCGCGGATAAAATTGGAACGCAAACACACCATCATGGAAGGGGCGTCCTGCTGTACGTTTCGCTATCGGTGGGAAGAATAAGGCACTTGCCGCTGCCGCTTGCAACGCCCATATGAAAAAGCTAAAGCCGCGCTAACAATTCAACTGGGTTAGATTTTATGCAACAAGTTCTTCTCGTCATTCATCTCATTGTGGCCCTTTTGCTGATCGGCATTATCATGCTGCAGCGTTCAGAAGGGGGTGCCTTGGGCATTGGCGGCGGATCTGGCAATTTGTTTTCATCGCGCGGTGTGGCCAGCGGACTGACCCGTTCTACAGCCATTTTAGCAGCATGCTTCTTTGCAACATCAGTGGCGCTGACCATGCTTGCCAACAAAAAATCAGGCGGATCGATTATGGATCAAGTGCCTGTGACGCAAACGGCACCCGCTGCTGCAGGCGGAACAGCGCCCGCTGCGCCAGATGCAAGCGGCAGCAGCGTTTTGCCAAAGCTTGACACATCCAAGCCCGTGGTGCCAACAAACTAATTTAGTGCCGTGAAACCAGTGTTTCACGGCTTTCCACAATAAAATGGGCGGGGGACGAAGCTTAAGCTTCGAATCATGCTTGCGGTTAGGTAGGGTGATTTCCCATGGCGCGATTTATATTCATAACGGGCGGCGTGGTTTCCTCCTTAGGCAAAGGTTTGGCTTCAGCAGCATTGGGTGCTTTGCTGCAAGCGCGGGGCTATAAGGTGCGTTTGCGCAAACTTGATCCCTATCTCAACGTAGATCCTGGCACGATGAGCCCTTATCAGCATGGCGAAGTGTTTGTGACCGATGATGGTGCAGAAACTGACCTTGATTTAGGCCATTATGAGCGCTTTACCGGGGTTCACGCGAGCAAGGCTGATAATATTACCACGGGAAAAATCTATCAGGACATCATCACCAAAGAGCGGCGCGGTGATTATCTGGGTGGCACCGTGCAGGTGATTCCGCATGTGACTGACGCGATAAAAGATTTCGTGAAACGCGATAGTGATGGCTTTGACTTTGTGCTGGTCGAAGTGGGCGGCACAGTGGGCGATATTGAAGGCTTGCCATTTTTTGAGGCCATTCGCCAGTTTGGACAGGAGCAGCCGCGCGGGCAATGTGTTTATATTCATCTAACGCTGATGCCTTATATTCCAACTGCTGGCGAACTCAAAACCAAGCCAACACAACATTCAGTGAAAGAGTTGCGTTCAATCGGCATTCAGCCCGATATTTTGTTATGCCGCGCCGACCGTGAAATTCCAGAAACTGAACGCCGCAAGATAGCGTTGTTTTGTAATGTTCGGCCAACAGCGGTTATACAAGCGTTGGACGTGGCCAGTATTTATGATGTGCCGCGCGCTTATCATTCCGAAGGGTTGGATGATGAAGTGTTGGCGGCTTTTGGCATTGTAAATTCCATCCGGCCTGATCTTACCAAGTGGGATGAGATCACTAACCGCGTGGCACACCCTGAAGGCGAAGTGACCATTGCTGTTGTGGGCAAATATACCGGGCTGCTTGACGCTTATAAATCACTGAAGGAAGCTTTGGTGCATGGTGGCATTGCCAATAAAGTGAAAGTCAATCTGCAATGGATTGAAGCTGAAATTTTTGAGAAGGAAGATCCAGCGCCATATCTCGAAGGCGTAGACGGAATTTTGGTGCCCGGTGGATTTGGCGAACGCGGAGCCGAGGGCAAAATCAAAGCCGCCACCTTTGCGCGGACTAAAAACGTGCCTTATTTTGGCATTTGTTTTGGCATGCAAATGGCCTGCATTGAAGCAGCGAGAAACTTATGCGGCATTGAAAATGCAAGCTCCACGGAATTTGGTGATACCAAAGAACCCGTTGTTGGCACTATGACTGAGTGGATGAAAGGCAATGAGCTGGAAATTCGGAAATCTGGTGGTGATCTTGGCGGCACCATGCGCCTTGGTGCCTTTGATGCATCGCTGCAGCTAGGCAGCCACATTGCTGAGATTTATGGCGACACGCGGATATCTGAACGCCACCGCCATCGCTATGAGGTGAACACCGCTTATCGTGCAAGACTCGAAAACGCGGGCTTGAAATTTGCCGGGCTTTCACCTGATGGATTGCTGCCTGAAACGGTGGAATATGCTGATCATCCTTGGTTTATTGGGGTGCAATATCACCCTGAATTGAAGTCCAAACCATTTGAACCACACCCCTTGTTCGCATCATTTATTCAGGCGGCCATTGTGCAGAGCCGATTGGTTTAATCATGAAGCTGGGCCCCATTCTTCGGGCCGTGTTCACAGCATTCGCGCTGCTGCTTCAGCTTGGGGTGGCGCAGGCCTATGACGATTCTGGGCTGCTGGCGGCTGAACGTGAATCGGTTGGCATGCGGTCTGATTTGGAACGCGTGCAATCGGTCATCGATCAAGACGGTGTGACTGACGAGCAACTGACGGATCAACGCAGTAAAATTGAGCAGTTGCGGCTTGATACCGTGGGCGAGGCCACAAAACTTTCAGCGCCCCTTGATGATGTTAAGCAACAGCTCAATCAATTAGGGCCAGTGCCCGCCGCAGGACAAACTGAAGCGGGCACAATCACTGAGCAACGTAAAACTTTGAATGATGCCGTGGCGCGGTTTACGGCAGCGAAAAAGCAATTTGAATTGTTGGGCGTTGAAGCTGAGCAGATGTCGGCCAAAGTTTCCGCAAAACAACGCACACAGTTTTTTCAACGCATTTTTAAAGCCGATAAATCAATTTTTAATCCGCAACTATGGCGTGATTCGTTCGTGGGCGCAGGTTTGCTCTTTGCTAGGCTTTCAAGCTTGCTCACCATTTGGTGGCAAAACCAGGCTGACGGCGCACAATGGGCGGGTCTTGCTCTATTGCCTGCTGTTGCCATCGCCCTATGGATGGGCGTTCGCATTTTCAATACGAACATGGCCAAGCGGTTTCCGGAAAGAAGCCTCGACGATTTTGGATTGTCGCCGCTCAGGCGCCTATGGCGAGTGATCTGGGGAATTTTCGGCATAATGGTGGCCCTCATTCTCATGAGCGGTTTAGTGAATGCCGCGCTGGATGTTGCCAATCTTAATACACCACGATTTGGTATCGTTGTTGAAGCAGTGTTGAATGTGTTTTCTTTTTGCATCTTTAACGCGGGTCTGGCCTATCTTATTTGTGCGCCACGTCAACCCAGTGCGCGCCTGATTGCAGTCGACGATCGTGCAGCGCGTATAATTCCTATTTTTGTTTTGCTGGCCACATTGGTGCAGTCTTTGGCCTCACAAGTAACGGTGCTGTCTGATCAGTTGCTTTTGCCTGTGAGCTTGGTGGCGGGGCAATCGGCTTTGGCGGCCGCAACTCTGATAGGCCTTGCTGGCCTCATGTTGGTTTTACTGAAACGACAAGCGAGTTCTCCACCAAATAATGTTCCAGAGCCGCATTATCTTTCGTGGTTTGTGAACCTCATGCCCATTTTGTGGCTTTTGCTTGCCATCGCGGTGTTTGGATTGGTGTTTGGCTATTTGGCATTGTCTTATTTCATAGCCGGGAAAATTCTCGACACAGTTCTCATCGTTGTCATCATGGTGCTGGTTCACCATTTGATAGACGCATTATCTGACACACTGCAAAATCCAGCATCGGCGCTGGGGCAAATGGTCCGGCATTATTCAAGCATTGGTGACCGCGGAATTTCCAGGCTGTCACTCACCTTCCGCACTATAGCGGACGTGCTTTTGGTGGTTTTGGGTATTCCATGGTTGCTCGCTTTATGGACTGTGACGTGGGTTGATTTCAGATCGCTGTTCAACAGCACATTGGTGGGGTTCCACATTGGCAATGTGAATATTTCGCCAATTAATATTGCCAGTCTTTTGTTAATTCTGGTGTTAGGCGTACTGCTTACGCGCTTTATCACGGGCTGGCTTGATCGGCGGGTTTTAAAGCAAACAAGATTGAACAAAGGTGTGCAAGATTCGGTGCGCACATCGGCTAATTACGCCGGTTATATTGCAGCTGGAGCCTTTGGCTTAAGTGCTGCAGGATTTGATTTTTCAAGCATCACAATTGTCGCTGGTGCTCTTGGCGTGGGTATCGGTTTTGGTTTGCAATCCATCGTCAATAACTTCGTATCGGGACTCATTCTCTTAGCAGAGCGGCCCGTGCGCGTTGGTGATTGGGTGGTGGTCAATGCAGGCGAGGGAATAGTTAAAAAAATCAATGTGCGCTCCACCGAAATTGAAACCTTTGACAACTGCACAATCATTTTGCCCAACACGATGCTGATAGTGGAGGCCGTTCGCAATTGGACGCACCGCGACACATTAGGGCGTTTCCATGTGAATGTGGGTGTGGCGCATGGCACTGATGTTGATGTGGTTGCAAAAACTCTTACCGAAATTGTTGCTGCCCATCCTAAGGTTCTGCGCTATCCACCCGTGCAGGTACAATTGATCAAGTTTTCTGCTGGCTCTGTTGATTTTGATATTCGCGGTCATGTGGCTGATGTCTTTGAAGCTGCAATCGTTGCCAGTGACTTGAGATTTGCAATTTCAAAACGCTTTGCTGAAAAATCACTCACCATTGCCGCAACCGCATAAAGATATTGAAAATGACAGAAACTATCGAAAATCAAGCCCGTGCCGTGAGTGAAGATTTTAACACCCTCACCGGCATTGAATTTTTGCGAAAGCAAATGTCGGCCGCCGATAAAACGCCAATGGCATCGTTGCTCAACTTGACGATTATTGCTGTTGAAGATGGCCTGGTGAAAGTGCAGGGCGTGCCTGCTGTCCAATTTTACAATCCAATGATGCGCATCCATGGTGGCTTCACGGCAACTTTGATTGACACCGCACTGGGCTCGGCCACACTTTCAAAACTTCCAAAAGGCACAGGTGTGGGCACAATCACCTTGAACATCAATTACGTGCGCAAAATTGATGTGGCCACCGGGCCATTAATTGCAACCGCAACCGTTTTGCATGCAGGCCGCACTATGTTGACAGCCGAAGCAAGGGTTGAAGATGCGCACGGTGTGCTCTATGCCCACGGCACCGGAACGTTTTTGGTCTATCCCAAATGAAACCTAATTCAAGTGTTGCCGTTGGCAATGTGACATTCTCAAATGCTGCACAGTTTTCTCTGATTGCAGGTCCATGCCAAATGGAAAGCCGCGACCATGCTTTCATGATGGCGGAAACGCTGAAGGACATGTGCACCAGATTAGGCATTGGTCTGGTTTATAAATCATCTTTTGATAAGGCCAATCGCACCAGCCTTGGCGGCAAACGCGGCATGGGGCTGGAAAAATCATTGTCCGTGTTCGCCGATATTCGCAGCCGTTTGGGCCTTCCGGTGATCACAGATGTGCATGAAATTAGCCAATGCGAAGTGCTCGCTCCAGTTGTTGATATTTTGCAAATTCCAGCTTTCTTGTGTCGCCAAACAGATTTGTTGATAGCCGCTGCCAAAACAGGACGGGTGATCAATGTGAAGAAAGGCCAGTTTTTGGCACCGTGGGACATGAAAAACGTGGTGGCCAAAATCACCGAGTCAGGCAATGCGAACGTGCTGCTCACCGAGCGCGGTGCGAGCTTTGGCTATAATACTCTCGTGTCTGATATGCGGGCTTTGCCTATTATGGCCGAGACAGGTGCTCCGGTTATTTTTGATGCAACACACTCTGTGCAACAACCGGGCGGGCAGGGCACTTCAACGGGTGGAGACCGCCGCATGGTGCCAGTTCTGGCGCGGGCGGCGGTGGCGGTTGGTGTGGCCGGCGTGTTTATTGAAACGCATCAGGACCCTGACAACTCGCCTTCGGATGGCCCTAACATGGTGCCTTTGGACCAGCTGGAGAGTTTGCTCGTAAAACTGCTGGCGCTTGATAAAATTGCTAAGGCTTGAGCGCTAAGTTTCTTTCACGAAGAAATATGTAGAGCCCTGATCCAATGATCATTGCTGCACCAACGACTGTGTAAACGTCAGGCACATCTCGCCAGATGATAAAACCGGACAGCGTGGCCCAGATTATTGAGCTATAGGAGAAGGGTGCAACCACCGATGCTGGGGCCGATTGGAATGCTTTGATCAGACACAAGTGACCTAGACACCCAGCAATGCCGCTGGCCACCAGCAATAGCCAGCCTGTGGGTGTTGGCATAGTCCAAAACCATGGGAGAATGATGCTCGTGACGAGGGCCCCCGCTGCGGCTGTGAACAATAGCGATGTGAGCGGAGAATCGTGACGCAGTTGCCGGGTGGCAATTTGATAACTAGCGTTGGTGAAAGCGGCAGCCAGAAGAAACAGCGCGCCAAACTTCAAACCATGCGCGCCCGTGTCCCACACGCGCATCACAATCAGGGCGCCAGTGAAGCCTAAGATAATTCCGGCCCACCGCCGCAAACCCACTTGTTCGCCAAGCACCACAATTGAAAGCAATGTCACGAGAATTGGACTCATGAACATGATGGTTGTGCCTGTTGCCAATGGCACACTCATGATTCCGGCGTTGAACAGGCCTGTTGTCGTCATCAATAAAACTGAACGAAGTGATTGGATTTTGGGTGAATGGCTGATGGCCAATTGCGGTAGGTTTTTGCCACACACCATAACAGCCATCAAGCTGGCAAAGAAAAATCGCGCCCACGTTACTTCCACCAGCGAGTAAGTCTGCAGCAAATATTTCATAATCGTATCGAGTGTGATGAAACACACCATGGTTGCCAACATCCAAAGGATGCCGCGTGTGCGATTTTCAGCGGTGATCACAGGATTATCCTAAGAGAGGAAACTCAGGCGCGTTCATCACATCACCATGCTTCAAGGTCACACCCCGGAAGGGTGGCGATGTAATCACCCCTTCACGGCGGGCAAAGCGAGCATCATCACCCAGCAAGCGCAAAGAAAAGGCGCGGCGTTGGGTGGAGGCGCTGCCATTGGCTGGTGCACCATGCAACGTTTTATAGTTAAAAGCCACGGCATCGCCCGGCTCCAAAGCCCAACCCAAAATGTTAAAATCAGCGCGATGACCATTAATATCAGGCACTGGTTCAAGGCCATCATTTTCGTTCAGCGGCGTTTTGTTGAAGCGCTCTGGTCTGAAATATTTGCCCCAAGCCTGTGACCCACCGACAAACTCCAGAGTGCGTTCGCGCGGCACAACATCGAGCGGAATCCACAAGCTGACAGTTTGGTCGCCATCAACACAATAATAGGGTTGATCTTGATGCCAAGGTGTAGCCACATCGGCGCTGGCCTCTTTTACTAAAACATGCTCATGAAACAGGCGCACCGAATGACTGCCCATCAATTGTCGGCCAATATCGGCAGCGGGTGAGTTAAAGATAAAATTGCGAAATTCGGGAATGCGGTCCCAGTTGCAATAGTCGCCAAAAAATCGACCGTTGCCGTTTCCTCCGGTATAAATTTTTACATCGGCGCTGGGCTCTGCCATGTTGCGAGCAATGCCTTTTCGCAAAGTTTCAACCCATTCAGCAAAAGCCCCACGGATGACGCAAGCGCCATCGCGGTTAAAATCAGCAATGGTGTCAGATCCTAAACGTGTGTCGTCCAATTTGTTTTTCCTTGGAGTTCGTCTTCAATATGAATGCGAATAATCTCTTCAAAATCTTTATCAGGTTTGAACCCCAGTGCCAATGCACGTTGCGGATTGAAATTTTGTGGCCACCCTGAAACAATTTTGGCAATGGTTGCATCGGGTTCCTTGGTGATCAGTTTTACGCAATCGGAACCAGCAATTGTTTTCAGCGCAGCGATTTGTTCAGCCACTGTGCACGATACGCCGGGCATTGAAATTGCGCGCCTGTGACCAACGAGCGAAGAGTCCAAATTGGCCGCATGAATCAGCATATTAATCGCAGTGCGCGGACTAGCGTGCCAGTGGCGCACATCTGCACTCACCGGCAAATTTGCGGTTAAACCGACAAGTGGTTCGCGGATGATATTTGAAAAGAATCCAGAAGCCGCTTTGTTGGGCTTGCCGGGACGCACACACACCGTTGGCATTCTCAATGACAAACCATCGATAAATCCCCGGCGCGAATAGTCAGCGATGAGAAGTTCGCCCATGGCCTTTTGCGTGCCATAGCTGGTGAGCGGCGTTGTGAAAAAATCGTCGTCGATGGCTTCCGGAAAAGGAGCACCAAAGACCGCAATTGAAGACGTGAAAACCAGTTTTGGGCAATAGCCTTTACCTTTTAGTCGAATTGATTCAAGCAGCAGGCGCGTGCCATCAAAGTTTGTGCGGTAACCTTTTTCAAAATCAGCTTCGGCCTCACCTGAAACAATTGCCGCAAGGTGAAAAATGACATCTGGTTTATCGTCGAGTAATTTTTCAAATTCGCCCTCTTGTGAAAGGTCGCTCATCTGCGTGTCAATTTGAAAATTTGCAGTGGGTGGTGGTGGTGCCAGCACCACATCTTGTCTCGTGATCCTATTAATCTGAGTGCTCAATAGCGACCCTGACATAGCCAATTTGGTGATGAGCTTGCTGCCCAACATGCCCGCAGCGCCTAAGACAAGAATATGCACAATATGCGTTCCTTTTTCGAGTCAACGACAGTCTTAATGGCCACATTTAGCACCGAAACAGCAGAGAATCACTTCGCGATAAATAACTGAAGCAATTCCAATGTAATATTTAAAATTACATTATATCAATAAGTTAAGTTGGCTGTTTTAAACAATGCAGCTATGCTATACTTAAAGTTGGGGAATATAAATTGGTGGTTGATTTGAAATCTGGGGAAGAAAAGCATCCGGCCGATGAAATTGCATTAGCGTTATTGCGCGCGGGCGGAATTTTATCGTCATTGACGAATTGTTTTGATGCGGATAGCGGCGAGTTTGCAATTGACGCTAGTTTCTTGGCCGAGGCCATCAGGTCAGCCGAGCAAATTATCTTTAAGGCAAATGACAATCTCACTAGCCTCTATCAAGATTATAGCTTGGAGTTGATGCCGGTAGCGGCGGATCATGGCCCAACCGAAATAAATCTTGCTGAAATTTCTAATGCCGCTCAACAGAAGAGCAAAGAAGAGGGTTCCCGCTTTTCGCGGAAGCTTGATACAATAATTGAAGATGCCTCGCTGACAGAGTCTTCCGAACAATATGATGATCCCGCACAAACCTATGAGGAATTTTTCGATAAGCTGACCGGAACCTGATTGTTATTTTTTATAGCTTGGGTCAGCCTCGTCGAGAATAAGTTTCATTTGCTCAAAGTGGGCGAAAAATTGTTCGCGGTCGGCTTGCCATTCTTGAGCTGTTTTTTCAGCAACGGGATCCGACATGATATGTAATTTCTGGCCGGTTTGATAGGCCAACACCAAATTTTTGCACGATTTTTCCAAATAGTAAGTCAGGTCAAATGCTTCCGCCACCGTTGCGGCGCAAACTAATACGCCATGATTGCCCATCATCATGATAGACTTGTTGCCCATGAGACGGGCCAACCGGTCGCCCTCTTCGTCTGTGTTGGCCATGCCGCCATAACTCATGTCAATGGCAACACGATTGAAAAATCGCGCGGTATTTTGATCAATTGGCTTTATTGCTGGATCGGCCAATGACGCAATTGCGGTGGCATAAGGAGGGTGCAGGTGAATAATGCAACGGGCCTGGGGCAGGGCCGCATGTAGACGGCCATGAAGTGACCAAGCCGTGAGATCGGGTGCATCTGGCTTTTTCATAGTGCTGTCGTCATTGCTGTCTAACAATAACAATTCAGACGCTTTGATTTTTGAGAAGTGTCGCCACCGGGGATTCATAAGGAATTTTTTGCCGTCTTTCGAAACGGCAAGGCTGAAGTGATTGGCGACGGCTTCATGCCAATCGTAGTGGGCTGCAAGTCTAAATGCTGCCGCAAGATCAACACGCAATTGCCATTCAGGTATATCAGAAGTCGAACTAGCAGTCCGGAAATTGGTTACGTTGCTCAAAATCTTACTCCCATTAGAGATTGCAGAATGCTATAGGATTAGTCGATTATTTGGTAGAATATAATGTTTTTACGAGAGTAGAGATTCAAAATGAAAATTCTATGTGTTTCAGCCCTGTTTTTGGCGAACATGTTTGGTCTATCGGCATTTGCCAATGGGCCAACGGCCGAAGGGCAATGGTTGATGTCAAACGGGAAATTGACGGTTAAAGTTAGTTACTGTGATGGCACGAAGTTGTGTGGTGTGATTTCTGGATTGGAGCACACACTCAATGATGATGGAACCGAGAAGCTGGATTTCAAGAACCCAAATGCCGCGTTGCGTTCAAGACGTGTAATTGGATCGCCGGTGTTTAATGGCTTGGTTCCTGCGGGCGAAAACAGGTGGAGGGGCAAAATCTATAGCGCCGATGATGGCGGAACTTATCGCGCTTTTGCCACGTTAAAAGGTGATGCCTTTGAAGTAAAAGGCTGCTGGGTGGTTTTCTGTAAAGATTTAAATTTCACGCGTGTGAAGTGATCTGAGTTTTTCTCTAAGGAATACCGATGTTGTTTGGTTTGCGCGTTATATCGAAGTTTGTTTTGACCTTGGGTTTGTTCATGTCTTTGAATAGTGCCTGTTTCGCGGTTGATGCGGCTTTGGCTAACTTGTCTTTTACCAAAAAAATGCAACTGGCCAAAGCCGGTGATCCGGATGCGAAAATGGCCGTGGGCGAAGCTTACGAATTGGGACTGGATACTAAACTTGATCCTGTGCGCGCCGCTAAATGGTATCGCGAAGCTGCATTGACGGGAAATTTGGAAGCGCAATTTCGCTTGGCTAAACTGGTGATGAAAGGCGCGCCTGGCATGAATGCTGATAAGGCTACAGGTATTAAGCTTTTGCAGGCTGGGGCCAAATTAGGGCACGCAGCTTCACAAAATATGATTGGCCTTATGTTGCAAAATGGCGATGGCATGCCGAAGGATGAGAAGGAAGCTGTTGTGTACTACAAAAAAGCGGCAGAACAAAAGTTGGCCGTTGCTGAAACCAACCTGGGTGTGATGTATCTTAAAGGTGCAGGCGTTGAGCGCAATCTGGACGAGGCATTTAAATTGTTTGTGCGGGGTGCGACCGATGGTGATGGCTGGGCCATGAATAATCTTGGTGGCATGTATGAAATGGGATGGGGCACCCCGAAAGATTTGTCCAAAGCCAAAGACTATTACAATCAGGCTGCAGCCAAGGGCATCGCCATGGCAACACAGAATTTGGCCAGACTTACAGCGCCTGCTGGGGCCACCGCGACTATTGCACCAAAACAATAGATTAACGCCTTGCTAACCATCAAATTTGACTCAAATTTTACGTAAAGGCTGCAAATAACTCTGGGCTGGTATTTTTACCACGGGAGTTTGTTATGCGTAGAGTGTCAGTTGGAAAATTATTGGTGGTCGTCACCAGCTTGTTTTTGGCAGGTTGCAGCCATCATAGTTCACGGCCCCATCACGGTTTCAAATCTTCCCAGCTTGATCCCTTTGCAGGCACCGGCAGCCCTTATTATCGTGGCAATGGCCCTATCCCATTTGGTGGCGGCCAATATCATGTTGGCAATCCTTATCAAGTTGCAGGACGATGGTTTACGCCGCATGAGCAACCTGGATATGACAAATCGGGCCTCGCCTCGTGGTATGGCGAAGCTTTTCACAAACGTAAGACATCAAACGGCGAATGGTTTGATATGAACACCTTCACGGCAGCCCACCCCACCATGCCTTTGCCGAGTTATGCGATGGTGACCAATTTGGAAAACGGCAGGCAAGTTGTTGTGCGGGTGAATGATCGTGGACCCTTTGTTGATACGCGGGTGATGGACCTTTCAAAACGTGCTGCTGATGCTTTGGGTTACCGCTTAAAGGGCACTGCCCACGTGCGGGTGCGCCTCATTGGACCTGCACCTTTGCGCGATAGCAATTCCCACATGATGGCCATGAATGACGCGTTGAATAATGGTGCATCATTGAACCAAATTGCTTCTATGAGCCAAAACCAAAATGCGTCAGTGCAGGTTGCCAGTGCTGCCCCAAGGCGTAAACAAATTATAGAACAACCTATCCAGCAGGCGGAATATGTGGCTCCCGATGTTCCAGCTGCGCCCGGCGGCTATGTCGTGCGGGTTGCGGTGTTTCATGATTTAGCAAATGCCACCAATGCCTATCAAAGCCTTGCCAGTTTGGCGCCCACGCAAATCATCAAAGCGGTGGGAGCCAATGGTCCGCTCTACCGTGTGCAAATGGGCCCATTGGACACTGAAGCAGATGCAGAAACCGCTTTGCAGAATGCCATTTCATCAGGCTTTGAAGATGCACGGATTGTGGAAACGCAAATCACGCAAGTTTCTTCAAACTGAAACATTACGAATTTGTAGTGTGATTGTCAGACCCGGTTGTGTATCTGTTCTGACAATCGAGGGTTAAATTGATGTTCAGAGCCGTGTGTGTTGCCATAGCATTGAATGCGGCCAGTTTGCCCGCCAGTGCTTCGATTTATCTAGAAGATCTGACATGGACAGAATTGCGCGATGCGATTGCAGCGGGTTCATCAACTGTCATCATACCCATTGGTGGCACCGAACAAAATGGCCCTGCCATGGCACTTGGAAAACACAATGTTAGGGTGAAGATTTTGGCGGGCAAGATTGCCGAAAAACTGGGCCACACAATTGTGGCTCCAGTCATGGCTTATGTTCCGGAAGGCACCATCGAGCCCCCAACCGCACACATGAAATTTCCAGGAACGATTACCATTCCTGACGCGGTGTTTAACCAGGTGCTCGATTCAGCTGCAAGAAGTTTGGAGCATGCAGGGTTCAAAAATATTGTCTTTATTGGTGACCATGGCAGCTATCAATCTGATGAATCGCTGGTTGCAGCTAAGCTCAATAAGCAATGGGCAGGGCAGGGTGCGCGGGCTTATGCGGCTGTTGAATACTACGCGCTTTCGCAAGGCGCTTATGTTGAAGCACTGATGGCAAAAGGCCATGCAAAATCTGAAATTGGCACCCATGCGGCACTGGCTGACACATCTTTGCAATTGGCTGTGGCCCCTGAAATGGTGCGCCAACAGGTTATTGCAAAATCTTCGTTTGGTGCTGCTGACGGTGTTTACGGTGGCGACCCTAAAAACGCCACTGCTGCGCTGGGGCAAATGGGTGTTGACCTGATTGTGGATGGCACGGTAACCGCTCTGGCGAAGTTTATCGCAAAATAACAACGACTAAGGGTTTTTCACGTGTCGAACGGCATTACGTCTCTATTGGCTGGTTTCTTATTCCTGTCTGTTTCTACCATTTCGGCCAAGGCTTGCCCTGTTGGTTGTGAAGACCCGGGCGCTATGCCACCGCTCAACATCTACAGCGAAATAGGCAGTTCTCACATGAGCCCCGCCGTGGCCAATGCTTTGCCGCGCATTTATGTGCCCAATCATTCATCAAACACCGTGAGTGTGATTGATCCTGCCACGCATAGGGTGATTGACACTTACCGCGTGGGCGAGGGGCCGCAGCACATTATCCCTTCTTGGGATTTGAAGACGCTGTGGGTGGCCAACACCGCCAACCAAACCACGCATGGCAGCATGACACCGATCGACCCAAACACCGGAAAACCGGGCAAGAACATTCCGGTGACTGATCCTTATAACATGTATTTCACGCCGGATGGTTCATCGGCAATCATTGTGGCTGAAGCCTATAAGCAGCTTGATTTCCGCGATCCGCAGACCATGGCGCTGCAATACACAATCAAAGCGCCCATCTGCAAAGGCATTAATCATGCGGATTATTCTGCCGATTATTCGTTTATGGTTCTCACGTGCGAATTTGGCGAAATCAGTTTGATTAAAGTGGATATGAAGGCGCGCAAAGTGGTGAGTGGTTTGGTGTTTTCCAAACCGGGCATGCCGCAAGATGTGAGGCTCTCGCCTGATGGCAAAACTTTTTATGTGACTGACATGATGAATGATGGTGTGTTTCTGGTGGATTCAGCAACATTCAAAGAAACTGGATTTATTGCCACCGGAATTGGCGCCCATGGTCTCACCACCAGCCGCGATGGCAAGCGGCTTTATGTGGGCAATCGTGGCTCTAATCGCATGCCAGATAAGGCAGGCGGTAAGGGTAGCGTTTCAGTGATTGAATTTGCCACCAACAAAGTGGTGGCCCAATGGCCCATCCCCGGCGGCGGCAGCCCCGACATGGGCAATGTGACCGCTGATGGCAAAGAGCTGTGGCTGGCTGGCCGCTATGATGGACAGGTTTATGCGATTGATACGACGACGGGTGCAGTGATTAAAATAAACGTGGGGATCGAACCTCATGGCTTGACTGTTTGGCCGCAGCCGGGGCGCTTATCGCTAGGACACACGGGCAATATGCGCTGAGTTTATTCCGCCAAGGCGGCATTTGTAAAACGCCTCATTTTAAACTAGGCTTTGGCTTGGATAATTGAGGAACAAATTATGCGCGCCATTTTTTTCAGTTTTATCTTTTTTGTTGTTCACATCAATTTCGCGTCTGCGCAAACGGCGGATGATATTAAAAATGATGTTATGTCGGCGCTCTCGACGCCACTTCCCATTACAGTGATTGGGCCACTTTCAGCACGTGATGTGACGATTGTTCAAGAAGGCGATGGCTACCGCGCCACTTTGGTTGACCCGATGTTGATGGGCATGATCCCGCTTAACATGATGAACTTTAAGATCACCCCGGCAGGCGAAAAGCTTTATCGCATCACTGATTTTCAATTGCCAAAAAAACTTGAACTTTTCAATTTTGCCTCCCTCAGCATTGGCGACACGCAGTTTGATGGAGTGTGGTCTGCGCAATCACGCTCCTATCAAAATCTCAGTTTTAAACTTGGCGATGTTGGCGTGGTGCCCAAATCAGGAGCAGGGGCCAGTTCCATTGAGTTTGGTTCTTTGGGGTTGAATGTTGCAAAGCAAGGCAATGCCGGTGCCGCTGAAAGCAAGTTCACTATCGATGCGCAAAACATCTCCTCTCAAGGCTTTCCGCCTTACAATTTGAAAATTGCCAATCTTCAAGCGGTGCTCAATGCGAGCGGCCCAGAGCCTGTGGATCTTTATGCCGTTATTTCGCGGTTTGTGGTGCTGACTGCAATGCAGCCCAATGGCGATGCAGCACTGCAATTTGCAGAAAGCCTGCGAGCCAAGAAATATGACTCTGCAATTCTTAATCTCACTTTGACAGGGCTTGACCTGAAGGGGGCTGAACCCGGCTCCAATGACCGACTTTCAATTCAAGATGTGACAGGTGCTGTGGCACTTGCAAATGTGACGCCCGATGATTGGGGCACAGTTTCGGTGCGCGTGAATGGCACGAAGATCAATAACAAAGGTATTTTAGACGTTCAAGAAGTGAACATAGATCAAGGGGCATTTACACTTGAAGGCAGCCAGATTCCAATTGGGGCCACGTTAAATGCCATAGGCAAAATGCAGGCCATGTCGCGCGGTGAAGATGTTTCATACCGGGTGTCTGAGCTGTTGGACGGTCTGTTGAATATGGGTGCAATTAAAGTGAAATCTTCGGCAGCAGGCATTGCCTATGTTCCCAAGGTGAAAACAGACCCCATATTTCATATTGCAAATGCTTCGTTTGAAACGGGAACAGAGGGCTTTCGCGAAAACAAAGGTAGATTGTTTCTATCAACGGTTTTTGATGGGATGGATTTGAAATTTTTTAAATTCAAAAATGCACTGGAAGAAAAGGCCTATCAGCTCTTCAATCCGAAAATTGTGCACTATGATTTCGCTGTTTCTGAGATCAATGAACCCCTTCTGCGAAAACTGATTGGTGACATTACGATCAAAAATTCCGACGATGCTGCGGCACTTGCTATTCCTGCATTAACATATGTTTTGGCCATGAAGCCAAAGATCGAAACTCAGGACGCGCGCTTTCAATCCAGTGATGTGGATATTAGCGGATCAAGTTCACTCCGCTTTTATCCTGCATGGATCCTAGAGGCGCTGCCCTACGAAGGCAAAGCGTCGCTTAAAATCTCTGGCCTTGATAAGCTTTCTTCTCTGCTCGATGAGTTCATGAGCACACCACAAGACCAAGGTGGCGTTGCTGGCTCTGATCGCTCTGGTTTGCTTTTGGGTCAATCCATTGTGAACACTTTTAAAGCCCTCGCTGTTGCAGATGGTGCGGCGCAAACATGGAACATTAATTATCCCAAAGCAGGCGAAGGACTTGTGCTGGTGAATGACACGGAGTTGCGTTTCCCAAGCATCACCGGCTATTTCGCTCCGCTATTTTGGTCAATGTCGGGCACCGACCTGTTTACCAGACCAGCCTTGCCAGTGCCTGACACTACAAATGTTGAAACCACGCCGGTAGCACCCGCTGAGGATCCGCCAGCACCGCAACAGTAGCCGGTTCAAGCTAATAGCCGAAGTTTCTGATGCGGCTGCTAGCTGCTCTGTTAATCATGTTTCTTCATCGACTCTTTACACCTTCAAAACCTCGCGTTAACGTTTTGTTAACTGTTAAGTTTGTGTGGGGCGTTTCGAAGTGGTGTTTAGAGCGTTTTTGATTTTGGTGGGAAGTTTGCTGTTTTCGGCGCAGGCTCATAGCCTTGATATATCAACGAAACTTTCAGAGTCTCCCAGTGCTCCCATTTTTGGCAGAGCAACGCCTCCTGTGGGTTATGTGCAGTTTTGTGCCCGCGGTGAAGACGAGTGCAAAAGCACTGATGGTCAAGATGAACGCTTTTCCATGTCTGGTGAAAAGTGGGATATTCTTAATCAAGTGAATGCTTACGTGAATGGCAAGGTGCAGCCTGCCAGTGATATGGATCTTTATCATGTGGCCGAGAAGTGGACTTATCCTACTAACGCTGGCGATTGTGAAGACTATGTTTTGCTCAAGAAACGCTATTTGATTGGCGCTGGCTTTAACGCTGATGAATTGTTGATTACCGTGCTGCTGGATGAGCATGGCGAGGGTCACGCGGTTTTGACTGTGGCATCGAATGCCGGGGACTTTATTCTAGACAATCGTCGCAGTGAAATTCTGCGTTGGGACCAAACGCACTATAAATTCTTGAAACGCCAATCGCAGCTCAGCCCGCGGCAATGGGTGAGCCTTGCGCAGAAGCCCACACAGGTTTTGGTTGGTACAAAATAGGGTTACATCGTAAATTTGATGTGCGCCCCTCAAAATTCTTGCAATCGTCATTTTTAATGATCATAAGCGCCTCCAAACCAACTTCTGGAGACTCCGATGACAGCCATTCTCGACATTACCGCCCGCGAAATTCTCGATAGCCGGGGCAACCCCACAGTTGAAGTGGATGTGACACTGGAAGATGGTGCGTTTGGTCGTGCTGCAGTGCCATCGGGCGCATCCACAGGGGCCCATGAAGCCATGGAACTGCGTGATGGCGATAAAACCCGTTATATGGGCAAGGGTGTGACAAAAGCTGTTGCTGCTGTGAACGGCGAGATTTATGAAGCTTTGGCTGATATGGATGCTGAAGATCAGATCGCGGTTGATCGCGCCATGATCGCTTTGGACGGAACACCAAATAAAGCACGACTGGGTGCCAATGCTATTCTGGGTGTATCCCTCGCTGTGGCCAAGGCTGCCGCTGAATCAACCGGCCTGCCGCTATATCGTTATGTTGGCGGCGCATCGGCTCGCACTTTGCCTGTGCCGATGATGAACATCATCAATGGTGGTGCCCATGCCGATAATCCGATTGATTTTCAAGAATTCATGGTGATGCCGGTTGGTGCGCCAACTTTCAAAGACGCTTTGCGCATGGGTGCGGAAATTTTCCACACCTTGAAAGGCGCGCTGAAAAAAGCGGGCCATAACACAAACGTGGGTGATGAAGGCGGCTTTGCGCCAAACCTGCCATCAGCTGAAGCTGCTTTAGATTTCGTGATGAAGTCGATTGAGCAAGCGGGCTATAAGCCGGGCCACGATGTTTATTTGGCCACTGATTGTGCTGCCACTGAATTTTTCAAGAATGGTGCGTATGTTTACGAAGGCGAAGGCAAGACTCGTTCGATTAAAGAGCAAGCCGAGTACCTTGCACATTTGGCCAAGACTTATCCGATTATTTCAATTGAAGATGGTTTGTCGGAAGATGATTGGGATGGTTGGAAGCAACTGACAGATTTGATCGGCAAAACCCATCAGCTGGTGGGTGATGATTTGTTTGTGACGAATACCACTCGATTGAAGCGCGGCATTAAAGAGCATATTGCCAATTCGATTTTGGTGAAAGTGAACCAAATCGGTTCGCTCACTGAAACTTTGGAAGCCGTGGAAATGGCCCATAAAGCGGGCTACACCGCTGTGATGTCGCATCGTTCCGGCGAAACTGAAGATTCAACCATTGCCGATTTGGCCGTGGCCACAAATTGCGGACAGATCAAAACGGGTTCTTTGGCGCGGTCAGATCGGTTGGCCAAATATAATCAGCTTCTGCGCATCGAAGAAGAATTGGGCAGCCAAGCGATTTATGCAGGTCGTTCAATTCTTAAAGGCTAATTTATCAACTCGTTCGGCCTTGCTTGCAATGCATGCAGGGCCGATTGGTTCATCAGAAATTAAATCAATCTCGGTTAGAATGCCTTCTGCATCAGGGGGCATACTGAGTGTCTAACAGCGGCGACAAATTCGGCCAACGAAAAGTGAAAGTTTCAGGCACTGATGACATTGCTGTTGGCGGCACCCCAAAAGTCATAGTTTTGCTCGCGGTGTTTTTTGCCGTTGCGGCCTTAAGCTTTGTGCTTTTGGGTGGCGTCAAACCCGCAAATTTAATGCGTGCGATCACGGATTTGGTTGCACCTCATAAAAGCAATTATATTTCTTCCGCTGCAAGTTGCGAGCAGGGTTGGGTGCCGAGAGCGCAGAATGACACGCAGCTTTTGTGTTTTTTAACAACCCATGTTGAACGCTTGTGCAACCCACTGGAGCGAAGCCATTTGGCTTATATTTATAACGCCTATCAAACTGATCGCGCGAAATATTATAGTGATGTTTCGCAACGTTCAGCGCGGAGCTCCGCTGAGTTGCAAGGGTTGCAAACCGAATTGCAAGAGGCGGTGCGCAAAAACTTTGATAATGTGAAAACTAACATCGAAGGTCATTCAGTTAAAATGAATGACGATGAGATGGCAAATATCATTAAAAGAATGAAATCTGCGGCCCTTGGGGGGCCCGATGGTGAGCGCGCCGAAGATGTGCGCCGAGTGCCCGACGCGCAAATTATTACTGCACTGCGCACTGTCGCTCAGCAAGGCCTTATCGGGCGGCTGGAATTTGGCTGGTTTCCTGATGCAACTATTTCAGCGGCTTTCGATGGCTTAGAGGTAAGCAAATCCCAATGCAAAATCTAATCGACGAAACTGAATCTCCAAGCGATAATGCAATGCGTGCGGCACTAAACCTTGTGCTTGTGTTTGTTTCTTTGATTGCTGCTATTTTTGTGGGAGGTGGATTTGGAAATAGAGGTCCAGCGCTGAATCTAAACTCACTCCGATCTCAGCTTTCGATGACGTTTGCAAAAGTCACTGGGTCAAGATGCACGCAATAAGCCCCCGATGCCTTTGGCGATGTTCAGCTGGTCAAACCTGCCTGTTCCGAGACATATTCCCTGAAACTGTTTCAACTGAAACGTTCAAACCCCCAAGGCTTGAGCGTTTGAGAACGAGATCAAAACCATAAACATCACAGAGATCGCGGACGATGCCGAGGCCAAGGCCGCTGCCCGAAACGTTCTCATCCAAACGCAATCCTCGCATTTGAATAGCTTCGAGTTGATCATCGGGCACACCGGGTCCATCATCTTCAATCGTCAGTGTGTTTTGGTTCCAGGACACATAAATTTGGTTCTTTGCCCACTTGCGGGCATTGTCCAGCAGGTTGCCAATGAGTTCCAGCAGATCAGCAGGTTCCATCGCAATTTGGGCGTTGGCGGCAATGTTTGAATGCCACAGAAGAGCATCATTCGTTGCTGTTTTTTTCAAGGCACTCACCATCCTTTTTATGGCGGGTTCCAGGGCCGTCAACTGCACGGCGTGGCCGCTGGCCATGCGGGCCCTTGCCAATTCGCGCTCAACCAACAATCGCATTTGGGCTGCCCCTTCATGAATGTCGTGGGCCTCATTTAGCAATCCGGCTTCGGCCAGATTGTCTGCCAGAGTGCTCATGACGGTCAGTGGCGTCTTAAGGCCATGCGCCAAATTGCTGGCCCTTTGACGGGCCCTAGCAAGTTGTTCCTCACGCGCACCCAGCAAGGTGTTCACCTCTTCAACCAGCGGGTTCACTTCTGATGGAAACTTGCCCTCAATCCGATGGGTTGCGCCTTTGCTAATGGCTTCAATGCCCCGTCTGATGGCTTCTAAAGGGCGCAATCCAACTTGGACTTGCAAAAATGAGCCGCCTAGCAAAGCAGCATAGAGCAAACCCAGACCAATCATCAAATCGTGACCAAAGCTTCTGACAGTTGCATCGATTTCATCACGATCAACGGCGAGTGTTATGTGTAAGTCTCTTTCACTTGCCGTTGACGACGGAATTTTGATTGCCTTTTCAGTTGCAAAGAGCAGGGTGTTATTTGGTCCTTTGATAATGTGAACAGTTTGAAATTCGTCGGTTGCTGGCACTGGCAGAATGTTATCGAACAATGATCGCGAGCGTAAAGGTTCTTGCCCTTGCTCATTAATCTGCCAATATAGCCCACCATAAGGTTTTTGAAATCGAGGATCACTTAACGTGGTGCGGGCGCGAATTTTTCCGGTTTCGTCAATGCGAATGCTGGCCGCCAATTGCACGAAATGATTATCAAGTTCGTTAAGGGCAACACGTTCCACGTAGCGCTGGAAGATTAGGTAAAAGCTCAATCCGGCAATTAGAAGCGATGCGCTGATGGCCAATGCCGCTGCAAAAAATAACCGCAGCTTGAGGGAGCCGGCCGTGTTCATGTTTGGCTTATATTCTCGATGAAGTAACCAAAGCCCCGTTTGTTCTGAATAATGCCCGCACCCAGTTTGCGCCGCAGCCTGCTGACCACGGCCTCAATGGCATTGGCGTCGCGGTCATGGTCGTGCTCATAAATGCGATCGGCAAGTTCTGATTGGGAAACGACGCGCCCTGACTGAAGGACAAGATAGTACACCAATCTGAATTCAAGCGGAGTGAGCGTTATTGCTTTGCCATCGATTGAAATGAGCTGAGAGCGTAAATCAATTTGAACCGAACCTGTAGAAATAAGCGACTGTGCGTGGCCACCGGAGCGGCGCATGAGGGCGCGAAGCCTCGATATCAGTTCAGCCATTTGAAAGGGCTTTGGCAAATAATCGTCAGCCCCATTGTCAATGCCGTCGACGCGGTCTCCCCAACTGCCACGCGCTGATAATATAAGAACAGGGGTTGCGATGTTTTCGCCGCGCCAGCGCTTCAAAACGGTGAGCCCATCAATTTTTGGAAGGCCCAAATCCAAAACAATGGCAGCATAGGGTTCGGTTGAACCTCGAAACCAAGCTTCTTCTCCATCATGAACCAAGTCTGGAACATAGCCTGCGCCTTGCAAGGCGCGTGCGATGTTCTTGGCGACTGTTACTTCGTCTTCAGCAACTAATATGCGCATGGCGCCTCGAGAGCTTTCAGGGTTTTTGCTTCGAGCTCTATCATATGCAAGTTGGTTGAATTTTCGAGATATTTTATAAAATAGAAATATTGATCATGGCGCTTGCGCAACCTCACATCGAGAAGATCACCAGGATAATTTTTCGCTACATGGTTGAGAAGGTCGGGCAGGGAAACAGCAAGCCCTTTTTGCACGGCCAGCAGCGCCTCGTTCTGGGTCAAGGAGCGATTGCCATTGGCCTCAGACTGTACAGTATCTTTGGAGTGAAAGTTTTCAGCTTGTTCATGTGCACATTCAGCCGCAGAGCCTTCACCGCCCGTGTCGCTATCGCCGCTATCGTCATCATCAGCTTTAGCAATATTCGGCGCAAGGCCAAGCACAGTGAGCTCGGCCAGAATTCCCAAGAACTGACGACGCGAAGATTTTTTCATATATTGCTTCTAACGTTTCGAAGCTGACAAAACACCTTCGAAACTGATCTCAGTTCATATTAGTGGATAGCGAGCGAAACATCATGCAAACTGGTAGACTGCAAAGAGTTTGTGAGCGCTATTTCCGCCGCCCGCAATTTGGGCACTAAAACTTCACGCATCTGGGTTGCCACGGGGCACCCTGACTCTGGGTCAAGCTTGTGCATACGAAAAACTGTTTCATCTTCAACTGCGGTGTAAATATCAGCCAGTGAAACCTCATTGGCCGGACGATCAAGTTCAAAACCGCCGGAACGACCAGCTGTTGAGCGCACCAGTTTGGCTTTTTCCAACTCTGACATGAGCCTGCGAATGACCACAGGATTGGTGTGAACGCTTTCTGCAATCAAATGCGAACATACGGGGCCTTTGCCCACCGCGCGAGCAAGCAAGCTGAGTACGTGGACTGCAACGACGAAACGACTGCTGGAGAGCATTTGATTTATCCTTCCACCTCTAAATCGGCGTTTAATCGTTAAAAATCAAGTCATGTTCAAAATTAGTTACCAAGTCTTAACTGTGAAGCCGCAAAAAAGACCTATGCGCATCATTGGTTTTAAAAGATTCGAATTTCTGGTCAGCCTTGGTTGTTTGGTGCTACTGGGCTATTTTGCTTGGACTGCGTTTTACGGTCCACGTGGTTATCCCTATCGTGATCAACTGAATCAGCATTTGGCAACGTTGACGACAGATTTTGATGGTATTGTTGCCAATCGAAAAGCCATTGAGACGCGCGTGGCGCTCATGCGACCAGAAAGTATCGACCCGGATATGTTGGACGAGTTGGCCCGCAAAACCTTGGATTTATCCGCCAGCAATGAAGTGACAGTGAAATTATCAAAGTGATTTTACTGTAAAATCCACTAGATAAACCAAAATCCAGTTAAGACCACTTTTCAAGAGCATTAATAAGCGTTTACTGCTAGGTTTCGTCCATAATTAATGGGAGACGGCTCATGGCGGTGAGATCAGCTTACTTGGCGAAGAAGGGTGACAAACCCGCAAAGGCCAAACCAGACTTAAAAAATTCAGGTCTTTCAGCTGAGCTTGAATTGAAAGCCTATCATGACATGTTGCTCATCCGCCGATTTGAGGAAAAGGCGGGCCAGCTTTATGGCATGGGCTCGATTGGCGGTTTCTGCCATTTGTATATTGGTCAGGAAGCCGTTGTCGTCGGCCTTGAAATGGCCGCCATCGAAGGCGACCAGCGCATTACATCCTACCGCGATCACGGCCACATGTTGGCTTGCGGCATGGACCCTAAGGGCGTGATGGCTGAACTTACCGGCAAAAAGGGTGGCTATTCCCATGGCAAAGGCGGCTCGATGCACATGTTCAGCCGCGAAAAGAATTTTTACGGCGGACACGGCATTGTGGGCGCGCAGGTGCCACTAGGAGCGGGGCTTGCTTTTGCCAACAAATATCGTGGCAACAAGAATGTTTCGATGGCCTATTTTGGCGATGGTGCGGCCAACCAAGGCCAAGTTTATGAAACCTTCAACATGGCTTCCATCTGGAAACTGCCGGTCATTTTCGTAATTGAAAACAATCGCTACGCCATGGGCACATCGGCGCAGCGTTCGACAGCAGCATCCGATCATCTGGGCGCACGTGGTGAAGCCTTTGATATTCCTTCTGAGCAGGTGGATGGCATGGATGTTCGCGCTGTGAAAGAAGCAGCCGACCGCGCCATGGAACATTGTCGCTCAGGCGAGGGGCCGTATATTTTGGAAATGATGACCTACCGTTATCGTGGCCACTCCATGTCGGACCCTGCTAAGTATCGCTCCAAAGAAGAAGTGCAGAAAATGCGCGAAGAGCACGACCCGATTGAGCAAGTGAAAGCGCGCCTGCTGAAATCCAATCGTGCGACGGAAGATGATTTAAAGAAGATGGACGCTGACATTCGTGAGATTGTGACAGCGGCGGCAGATTTTGCCGTAGCGGATTCCGAACCCGATGCATCTGAACTTTACACCGATATTTATAAGACAGCTTGAGGAACCAAAACCATGCCAACCATCCTCATGCCTGCGCTTTCCCCCACCATGGAAGAAGGCAAGCTTGCCAAATGGCTTAAAGCCGTGGGCGACCAAGTTAAATCTGGCGATATTTTAGCCGAGATTGAGACTGATAAAGCCACCATGGAAGTGGAAGCGATAGATGAAGGCACGCTCACTGCCATTTTGGTTCCGGAAGGCACTGAAGGTGTGAAAGTGAATGCGCCGATTGCGGTGATTGGGGAGGCTTCAGTGGCAGCCCCCTCATCCGGTGCTTCGCACCACCTTCTCCCTCAAGGGGAGAAGGAAAATAAGCCCCCTTCTCCCCTTGAGGGAGAAGGTGCC
>JANYHE010000121.1 GCA_025359215.1 Hyphomicrobiales bacterium | reverse complement strand
GAGATTGTGGTGCCCTCACTTTCGATCAATGCTGAAACTCCGGTTGCTGTGATCGACGGAAATGCCAAAGCTAATGGCAATGAAGAAGTTGCCAAAGCCTATCTGGATTTTCTTTACACACCAGAAGCGCAGAAAATTGCGGCTCACCAACACTATCGCCCCAGTGACCCAACTGCTGCAGACCCTGCAGACCTTGCAAAACTTCCCAAGGTTGAGCTTGTAAATATTGATGATGCATTTGGTGGTTGGAAGAAAGCACAGTCTACATATTTTGCTGATGGTGCAATCTTCGATCAACTCTACAAGCCAACAAACTGAGGCTTGGACGTGGGCTTATCCTCCCCATTCCGCGTCAAAGCCTTCCTGCAACCAAGTGTCATGCCCGGTTTCGGGCTGACCCTTGGTTTTACTGTATCGGCTTTGAGTTTGGTTGTGTTGTTCCCACTTGCGGCGCTCATGTTGAAGGCCTTCAGCATTGGCCCCGCCGCATTCTGGCACATCGCTACTGATGCGCGCGTGCTGGCGGCATTGCGCCTGTCTTTTGGTGCAGCTTTTATTGCTGCGCTTATCAATGCGGTGTTTGGCTTGCTGGTAGCATGGGTTTTGGTACGCTATGATTTTCCCGGCAAACGCGTTGTTGATGCCGTGGTAGATTTGCCTTTTGCACTTCCAACCGCTGTTGCTGGCATTGCACTTTCAGCTATCTATGCACCCAATGGGGTCATTGGTTCCATCGCAGCGCTGTTCGGCGTCAAAGTGGCTTACACTCCGTTGGGCGTGGTTCTGGCTCTTATCTTCATTGGCTTGCCTTTTGTTGTGCGCACAGTGCAGCCCGTGCTGCAAGAGGTGGAGCGCGACATTGAAGAGGCTTCTGCACTGCTTGGCGCATCACGCTCGCGCACTATTTTTCAAATTGTTCTGCCTAATGTCTATCCGGCTTTGTTAACCGGCACAGCGCTGGCCTTTGCGAGGGGCGTTGGTGAATATGGTTCAGTGATTTTTATCGCGGGCAATATTCCGATGGTGTCGGAAATTGCACCGCTACTGATTGTGATCAAGCTTGAGGAATTTGACTATGCGGGTGCCACCGTCATCGCTACGGTGATGCTGCTCATTGCTTTTGTAATTTTGTTTATCATCAACGTGCTGCAATCTTGGCAGCGCAAAAGGTTTGGCAATGGCTGACTTGATCTTCGCCGCACCTCAATTCGCCCGCAACGAAATGGGAGAGAGCAAGCTCGTTCGACGTGTTCTGATCGGACTTGCCATTGCATTTCTATCCGTTGTGTTGCTGTTTCCACTTGTCATTGTGTTCACCGAAGGCATGAGAAAAGGCATTGCCGTTTTTCTGAACGCGTTCACCGATCCCGATACGCTTGCAGCTATGCGCCTCACACTTTTGGTTGCGGCGATTGCTGTGCCCTTCAACATTGTGTTCGGTGTTGCCGCCAGTTGGGCCGTGACAAAATTTAATTTCAAAGGCAAAAACCTTTTACTCACGCTGATTGATTTACCCTTCTCAATTTCACCGGTAATTTCTGGCCTCGTTTATGTGCTGTTGTTTGGTGCGCAAGGGTGGCTGGGGCCTTGGTTGAGGGCGCATCATATTGAGATTATTTTTGCTGTGCCCGGCATTGTGTTGGCCACAGTCTTCGTCACATTCCCATTCGTAGCGCGTGAATTGATCCCCCTCATGCAGGCGCAAGGAACAGCGGAAGAGGAAGCTGCACTCACTTTGGGCGCTTCGGGCTGGTACAGTTTTTTCAACGTCACTCTGCCCAACATCAAATGGGTGCTGCTCTATGGTGTGTTGCTGTGTAATGCCCGCGCCATGGGCGAGTTTGGTGCCGTGTCGGTGGTGTCTGGTCACATTCGTGGTCTTACTGACACAATGCCGCTGCACATCGAGATTCTCTACAACGAATATAATTTTGCCGCTGCTTTCGCCGTTGCCTCGCTTCTGGCGGGCCTTGCACTCGTTACCCTCATTCTCAAATCGCTGCTGGAATGGCGTTATGCTGATCAGCTTGCGGCGTCCTCGCGCCACTAGGAGAACACCCATGTCAGTATCTGTTTCCATCCGCAATATTGCCAAAGATTTTGGCCGTTATCCCGCGCTAAAAGATGTCTCCCTTGATGTGGCACCGGGCGAATTGGTGGCTCTGCTTGGGCCTTCAGGCTCTGGCAAAACCACGCTTTTGCGCACCGTTGCGGGGTTGGAATTTCAAGATCAGGGTGAGGTGTTTTTTGGGGACATCAATGCAGCCGAACTCACTTTGCGGGAACGCCGCATCGGCTTTATGTTTCAACATTACGCCTTGTTCAAGCACATGACGGTGATGGACAACATTGCCTTTGGTCTTCGCGCTCGTCCGCGTGGCATCAGACCTCCGGATGCACAAATTCGCTCACGCGTGTTAGAGCTTCTTTCTCTCGTGCAGCTTGATGGTCTTGAAGCGCGTTACCCTGCACAACTTTCGGGTGGACAGCGCCAACGCGTGGCCTTGGCACGGGCGCTGGCTATTGAGCCTCGTGTGTTATTGCTGGATGAGCCTTTCGGAGCTCTAGACGCAAAAGTGCGCAAAGACTTGCGCCGTTGGTTGCGCCATCTCCACACCAAAACGGGCCACACCACATTGTTCGTCACCCACGATCAAGACGAAGCTTTTGAACTGGCCGACCGCATTGCCATTCTCAATCAAGGTGTGATCGAGCAAGTGGGAACACCTGCCGAAATTCTAAGCCGCCCCGCTTCAGATTTCGTGAGAGACTTCACCGCCGACGTGAGTATTACGGCGGTCAAACATCCAAATCTCACATGGCTGCGCGATAAGGGCAAAGTGACAACAGCAGCGTAAGAAAAAACCCCGGTGCTGCCACCGGGGTTCTGTTTCTTCGTATGAGCGGATTTTTTAGAAATCCATGCCGCCCATGCCGCCGCCCATTCCACCGCCGCCTGGCATGGATGGGGTGCTGTTCTTCGGCTTTTCTGCGATCATCGCTTCTGTTGTGATCAACAAGGAAGCGACTGATGCTGCGTCTGTGAGGGCCACGCGCACAACTTTGGTTGGATCGATGATGCCAGCGGCAACCATGTCCACATATTCCTCAGTCTGGGCGTTGAAGCCGTAGTTGCCTGACTTCTCAAGCAGCTTGCCCACAACGATGGAGCCTTCAACGCCTGCGTTTTCAACGATCTGGCGAATTGGCGCTTCGAGCGCTTTCGACACGATCTTGATACCGGCCATTGTATCAGCGTTATCAGAATGCAGAGCATCCACGGCTTTCTTAGCGCGCAACAATGCAACGCCGCCGCCTGGAACAATGCCTTCTTCAACGGCTGCACGGGTTGCGTTCAAAGCGTCGTCAACGCGATCTTTACGTTCCTTCACTTCAATTTCAGTTGAACCGCCAACCTTGATCACCGCAACACCGCCAGCCATTTTGGCCAAACGTTCTTGCAGCTTTTCCTTGTCATAGTCTGACGTTGTTTCTTCGATCTGTGCTTTGATCTGGCCGATGCGGCCTGCAATGTCGGCCTTCTTGCCAGCACCATCAACGATGGTGGTGTTTTCTTTTTCAATGCGGGCGCGTTTGGCACGGCCGAGCATATCTAAAGTTACGTTTTCCAACTTGATGCCGAGGTCTTCTGAAATCACTTGGCCGCCGGTGAGGGTGGCAATGTCTTCCAGCATGGCTTTACGACGATCACCAAAGCCTGGGGCTTTTACAGCCGCAATCTTGAGGCCGCCGCGCAGCTTGTTCACAACCAAGGTTGCAAGAGCTTCGCCTTCAATGTCTTCAGCGATGATCAACAATGGCTTTGATGTTTGCACAACAGCTTCCAAAATTGGCAGCATGGCTTGCAAGGATGACAGCTTCTTTTCGTGCAGCAAGATGTAAACATCTTCCAGTTCCGCCACCATCTTATCAGCATTGGTGATGAAGTATGGGCTGAGGTAGCCACGGTCGAACTGCATGCCTTCAACCACTTCGAGTTCGGTTTCAGCAGTCTTGGCTTCTTCAACGGTGATCACACCTTCGTTGCCAACTTTTTGCATCGCCTTGGCAATCATATCGCCAATTGATTTTTCGCCGTTGGCTGAAATGGTGCCCACTTGGCCCACTTCTTCCGATGACTTGATTTTCTTCGAGCGCTTTTTCAAATCATCAATGGCAGCAGCAACGGCCATATCAATGCCGCGCTTCAAATCCATCGGGTTCATGCCAGCAGCCACGTTCTTGGAGCCTTCGCGAACTATCGCTTGAGCCAGAACAGTTGCTGTTGTTGTGCCGTCGCCAGCGATGTCGTTGGTTTTGGAAGCAACTTCACGCACCATTTGTGCGCCCATGTTTTCAAACTTGTCTTCGAGTTCGATTTCTTTTGCAACGGTCACACCGTCCTTGGTGATGCGGGGAGCGCCGAAGCTCTTGTCGATCACCACGTTGCGGCCCTTAGGACCGAGCGTTACTTTTACAGCGTTAGCGAGAATATCAACACCACGGAGCATGCGCTCACGGGCATCTAAACCAAAACGGACTTCTTTAGCAGCCATTATTTTATTCCTTAAATTTGAGTTTCAGACGAGGCAGCAGACAATTACTTGTCCAAAACGCCCATAATGTCGGATTCTTTCATGATCAGCAGGTCTTCACCGTCGATCTTCACTTCAGTGCCGGACCATTTGCCAAACAAAACAACATCACCCTTTTTCACGTCAATCGGGGTCAATTTGCCTGCTTCATCGCGGCCACCAGGGCCTACGGCAATCACTTTGCCCTGCATTGGCTTTTCTTGAGCAGTTTCCGGAATGATGATGCCACCCTTAGTTTTGGTGTCTTCCTCAACCCGCTTTACCACAACACGGTCGTGCAAAGGACGGAATTTCATAAGATATCTCCTGTAAGATATTGATATAATTGTAAATCTACGTTTGCTGGCACTGAACTTTGTCGAGTGCTAACAGCTGAGAGGTTAGATAGGGAAGGGAGCGCGCTAGGTCAAGGGGGGAGAGCGTGGGATTATGTCCTAAACGTCGTAGTAATAAACGCCCGCAGTCACTTGTGCCACATTATGCGTGTTGGTGACGAGAATTTGGTAATAGCCACCGGAAGAGTCTTGGTAGAAAATATCAACGCCGTAAGCCGTATCAAAAATCACGGTTTTGTTTTTCATGATGGTCGATAAACCAATGAAATCTTGGCCCGCCGTAAAGTCGGTGATGGAGTCGGCCTGACCTGCGAGAACGTCAAAATTCATGACGAAATAGTCAGCGCCACTGCCACCGACAAAATAGTCATAACCCCAGTTTCCCACGAGAATATCGCTGCCGGCGCCACCATCGAGATAGTCATTGCCATCGCTGCCGCCCAAAGTGTCATTGCCATTTTGGCCATAGAGATAGACGGCGTTGGCGGTGTTTGAATAAATTATGTCATTGCCGTTGCCGCCGACTGCGGCATCATAAAGACCGTTGGCCTGGATTTCGTCGTTTCCTTCGCCACCATCGACATAGTTTGAGCCCCCGACGTATGAGAAAAAATAATTTGCAGGGTCCATCGACGTTTGTATGTAATCGTCGCCCGTTCCGCCGATTAAAATGTCGTTTCCTAAGTCTCCAACAATAGCGTCATTCCCCGCTCCACCAAAAATTATATCATGGCCCAGCCCCGAAAACAGAATGTCGTTGCCTGCGCCACCAGATAAAGTGTCGTCAAATTTTGTACCTACCATCGTATCATTATAATCTGTGGCAGTGGCTATTACGCCATGGGTTTGATCTGTAAAAGACAGGCTTAAACCAAACCCACGCAATTTTCCGGTGAAATCTACTGAGCCGTCTCCTGTCAAAGTCAAGTAGGTCTTATAGGTTGAAAGATCAGTGCCTGGATTGAGGCTCTTGGTAATGTTTTGAAATTTTGCGATTGCGGAAATTTCACAAGTTGGACCATTTGATCCTAGTGGCGCTGTTAGACCAAAGTTCAAAGTTTCGATGTTTGAAATGTTTTGACCAGAGAATCTCCCACCGATCGTGATTGTATCGATGCCGGATCCGCCATCGAAAATTCCTGCTGTATAATAGTTGAACGTGTCATTCCCGGCACCGCCATACATCGTTACGACGGTATTAAATGGGCTTGGGGTTGCGAAAAATTCTCTGGTCGCGACATCAAAGCTATCGTCACCGTTGCCACCGTAAATGATATCTTGTGACGTCGATCCGCTTAAAACCATTGTAATGATATTATCGTTGCCATCGCCACCATAAATAATTGAATCACCCGAACTGACAGAGTGACTTGAAGTAATATAATCATTTCCCGTTGATGATGTGAAAGTTAGGTTCCCCGTTGCTACAAGTCCGATATACATATTTTTGTTCGGCTGGATTAATTTTGTGGAGATGTCCAAAGTGCCGTCCCCAAACATACCCAAGGCACTGTTTGCCAAGTAGAGATATGAAAAACTATTGATTTGCGAGATTTTTGCGGAAAGCGTGCCCGCACTATAAATGCTCTCTACTCCGGTAATAATGTATCCGCTTAGATCATTTGTTCCCGGCACAGGATCAAAAAAGGTAATCTGATCAAAACCTGCACCACCATCAATCGTGTGACCAACATTCTGAAAACTGTTTCCTAAAGCGAAACTGTCGTTTCCATCCCCACCGAATAATGAACAATAAGATTTTACCCCATCATAATACAAAGGACCTTGAAAAGAGTCGTTACCAGCGCCGCCATAAAGAAGGTCTCCTCCATTGCCGATGATGAGCTTGTCGTCACCATCGCCGCCATAGAGAATATCAGCACCTGAATCGCCACCGTCAAGAGTGTCGGACAAGCCTCCGCCCGTGATGTTATCGTTGCCTTTGCCACCTGTTATCGTATTGTGACCAGATGTACCGACGATAGTGTAATTTTCTATGGTCGGATTAAAGTAGTTTTGATAGACTGTAACACTGGTATCAAAAGTTCCATTTGCGATTGTCCTGAGATCAAAAGTTGCTCCTGGTCCAGTGATTGAAAATGACGTCGTCGAATAAGTCCACATTACTGAATTGTATTGTTTGAGGGAGTTGAACTGATTTATGTCACCTCCAAAGCCCTTCAAATAGTATGACTCGATGTTTGTGAATGTGTAATTCTGGGGTAGATGTGATGTAATAGTTACATAATCTGAACCTTCACCGCCATCCAAAATAATATTATCAAAGGTCACTGGGCCATTAATACTGTATCCTTCATTCACTACAAAAACATCGTTGCCAATGCCACCGTAGGCGCGGGAATTTGATCCCATAACATCGAATGAATCATTGCCAGCACCGCCGTAAAGTGAACCGTAACCTGTCAATGAATCATCGCCACCTTCGCCATATATATCATCCGCAAGCAGAACTGACGAGGATTGGTTGCGTATATTCGTAATGGAATCGTTGCCGTCTCCCGCGTGCACTTTTAGATTTGTTGTACGCAAAACATAGCTATCGTTAGCATATATTTGGTCATTGCCATTTGCGGTTCCGAAGACTTCAAAATTGCCGCTTGTGGAAGAATTCATGGAGACCGACGAAAGAAATACATTTGTCCCTGTTGCAGACAAATATAATTGCTCAATTCCCATAACGTGGCTGTACCAGTCGATCGTGCCAGTGCCAATAATCTGATAATCCAAAAACCCGAAAGACAAATCAGCAGTTCCTGACCAATAGAACTTATCATTCGGGTCTGTGACCTGTGAACCGCCCCCAAAAATCCAATCGGCCTGTGATAGGCTGGCAACGTTGAAATAAAATTGATCGGATGTTGCTGCAGTGCCGATAAAGTTATCTGCGCCTGCCGTGCCTGTGAATATTGCCATATTTGTTCCCCCAGTCTTGTTTTTGCCCTGAGTTTAAACATTAATCAAAATAGTTGTATTGGCAAGTGGAGGGCAATCTTAAATTAAGATACGCCCGCCTCAATTTCGTTGCGATTGCTTGGCACAGGGATCACTGTTGAATTGTGTTGAGGAAGCTTCGGTGCGCATTGTTTTATTGTTGATTTTTATGGTGGCATCAGTGCTGCCCACCCACGCGCAAACACTCACCACCTCTAACGTTCAAATCACGTGGAAAGTTGTTAATCGGTTTCGGCTGTTCAAAGACCCTGCCTTGTTCAAAGCTCAAGAAAATGCGTGGCGGCAATATGGTACGCATGTGAATTCTCGCTCCGGGTCCACTGAAGATAATGCGATGTTTTATTATAACTCCTCAGTGTTGGGCATTGAGCATGTGCTGAATGATCGGCGCATTCCGTTCACTGATATTTTGCGCACTAAGTTTGATTGGCGGGGATGGGCTGCGGCAGCGGTTGATAACACGTGTTGGAATTCTAAAGAGCGGCGGCACACGGGCTGTGGTGATGTGGGTTCCTATATTAACCCCACGGGCCATGAGATTGAAATGCAGGTGACGCCGCTGCAAAGTGGCACGCTGATCTCAGAATATAATTGTGAGTGGCATGTGGGTGATGGTCCAGTAATCACCGCCCCTTGTGATCAAGCTGTGCAGGCCACATTGCCTTATCCAAATGGGGCTTCCATTTCAGTTAATGTGCAGGGCGAACGCGCCATCAGCATTGACGCAAAAGTGAAAGATGTTTTGATTGTTGGTTTTGGCGATAGCTTTGCCTCGGGCGAGGGCAACCCAGATGTTCCCGTGGAGCTTGCCGAAAATAATCGTAGCAATAATATTTATCCCGCACGCGTGAATAATGACGTGAGTGGTTCAGCTCAGTGGATGGATGAGCTGTGCCATCGTTCGCTTTATTCGCATCAATTGCGCGCTGCCCTTCAGATTGGCATTGAAAACCCGCATGGCGCTGTGACCTATATGGGTTATTCTTGTTCTGGGGCTGCGGTGGAAAAGGGCATTTTGGGCCCGCAAAGTTATGTTGAATATGTGAGCCAGAAGGATAATAATTCTGATAGTGTTGCCCATGCGATTAATGGTGGGCGCAAAGACACGCAGCTTTATTGGTTCTTGCGGGAGATGTGTTTGGACGGCGTGCAAAACACGGATGGCTATTGGGTGTGCCCCAATAATCATTTCCGGCGCAATGTGGATTTTGTGTTTTTGTCGGTGGGCGGCAATGACATTGGCTTTTCAAATCTGGTGGCGTGGGCCACGCTGCGGAAAAGTTTTTCGGCCGGGCTTGCTAGTTTTTTTGGGGCCACAGTTTCGGCAGATCAATTTTCTGAAAATATGAAAAAGGTGCTGCCTTCTGCTTATGCCAAATTGGCCAAAGCCTTTGAGAAGGCCTTGCCACTTGCCACCGATGGGTTGGCCTATGATCCATCGCGCATTATTCTGACTGCTTATCCCGATATTTTGGTTGATGAGAACGGCAAAACTTGTTCCGGTGTTACAGATGGCGGGCAGCTGGAAGATCAGTTTGCCGCCAACCAATCGCTTGATCGGTTTTCGTCTTGGTTGGTGGTGCGGCAAGCAAAATTGGATGCAGCCCATGATCAGTTAACAGCCTTGCATGAGCGCATGGGCCAACTGGCAGAGGCTGTTGGCTGGACCTATGCCGGACGCGCTTATTCCGATGAGCCCTTTAAGGGGCATGGCTTTTGCGCGCAACGCCAGAACCGTTTGGACGATCCTGCAGAAATGTTGGTTGTTCCGTGTTGGGGCAAGGTGGACCGCGCCACCCAGACTTGCGACACCGGATTATTTTCTAAAGGAAAAGCGTGGCGGCCGTTTGACCCCAACACGCAAAATTATCCCTATGCGCTGCGTCAGCGCTGGGTGCGCAGTTTTAATGATGCCTTCATGGTGGTGAACCAGAAAGTTTTGGATCGCGATGGCCGCATTGATGAAGATGCATCGGCCCAGAATTTTTCCGAGACCACAGGCGGCATGCACCCTTCGGCGGAAGGCAATGCTTCAATGGCTGATGCTATATTGCTGGATCTTCGAGGTGAGGTTGCAAAGCTTTTTTCAGAATAAAAACCGGTAGCGGGGTAAGTCGCTACCGGTTTCTCGCTGGGCACAGAGCGCCCCCGGCGTATATGCCCAGCATCAAGATCGCCATTCTCGGCTTAAAGACAGCTGCAAGTTTTAAGGCCCGCCGCCATCCTGCTGGGGGAGCAAGCCGAGAATTTCACTCTTGGACAACCGAAGTTGACAAAATGGATTTAGGTGCAGCGCAATATTTTGTCAATCTTAATTGACAGTATGGAAAGCATGGCCCCGTGTTGAATTCGCATAGGTAAAAATCGCATGCGCTATTGTAAATACGTATTGACAATTTGGGGTTGCATTTTGTATTGTCAATTATGGTTGATGAAATTGATGATTTGGCGGTTGCGCCCGATAATTTGCGAACCCTGCTTTATCATTTGGGCGCGGCCCTTGATGAGAGGTTGTCAATTTTTCGCCATGGAACCCCTTATGAATCGGTTCGGCCATCGGATGCGCGAGTTTTTGTGGCGGTGACACGCGGCCATAAAACAATTTCGGAGATTGCGCGATTTCTCAAGATCACGCGCCAAGCCGCACAAATTTCAGTGCACCGTTTGCAGGCGTTGAAGGTTTTGGATTTAGAGCCAATGCCGCATAATCGGCGCGATAAAAACGTGGTGGTGACTGCCAAAGGCAAGCTTGCGGCCAGCACTGCCAAGCAGCAGGTGATGCGTTTCGAGTCTGAATTTGCAGCTGTGATTGGTGCCGAACATTTGGCTCAATTTCGCGCATCGTTGGAGGCGCTGTTAGAGGCCGCTCGCACCCATAATGTGCGTGATAAGGCGATGTTGGCTAAAAAGAGCTAGGCCCAGTCCAACACCACTTTTCCGCAACTGCCTTGCTTCATGAGGTTGAAGCCTTGCGCAAAGTCAGCGGCCTTCATGCGGTGGGTGATCACTTTGCGCACATCCAAGCCTGATTGCAGCATGGCGATCATTTTATACCAGGTTTCAAACATCTCGCGGCCATAGATGCCTTTGATTGTGAGCGCTTTGAATATGATGGTGTTCCAATCTACTGGCATTTTGCCGGATGGAATACCAAGCATGGCAATCTTGCCCCCCATGATGAGATGCTGGGTCATTTGTTCAAACGCCGACGGCACGCCAGACATTTCTAGGCCGATGTCGAAACCTTCGCGCATGCCAATGCGTTCCATGACAGATTTTAAATCTTCATTGGCAACATTCACGGTCACAGCATCGGTCACTTGGCTGCAGAGTTCCAAACGATAATCATTGACATCCGTCACCACCACATGCCGCGCACCCACATGGCGGCACACGGCGGCGGCCATGATGCCAATGGGGCCAGCGCCTGTAATCAACACATCCTCGCCCACCAGATCATAGCTCAGCGCCGTGTGCACAGCGTTACCAAGAGGATCGAGAATTGCGCCAATCTCATCATCCACTTCGGGCGGCAAGTGGATGGCATTGAAGGCCGGGATTTTGAGATATTCGGCAAAGGCACCAGGCACATTCACGCCCACACCTTTGGTTTCGGGATCGAGATGAAAATGTCCTGCACGGGCCATGCGGCTTTTCATGCCGATCAAATGGCCTTCCCCGGAAACGCGGTCGCCCACTTTAACTGTGCGCACATGGCTGCCAATATCGACCACCACCCCTGCAAATTCATGGCCCACTACCATGGGAACGGGGATGGTTTTTCTTGCCCATTCATCCCATTTCCAGATGTGCAAATCAGTGCCGCAAATTCCAGTCTTGGCCACTTTGATCAGAATATCATCTACGCCAATTTGTGGGGTCGGCTCATCACGCAAGATGAGGCCTTCAGCGGCTTGGGCTTTTACAAGGGCACGCATTAGATGACTCCCAGTTCTTGGCCAGCTTCAGTAAAAGCGGCGATGGCGGTTTTGATATGCTCAGGCGTGTGAGCCGCGGACATTTGCGTGCGAATGCGGGCCCCGCCCTTGGGCACCACGGGGAAGAAAAACCCTGTTACGTAAATGCCTTTTTCATAAAGTTTGGCCGCCAGCTTCTGTGCAAGTTCGGCTTCACCCAACATCACGGGAATGATGGGGTGTTCGCCAGCGAGAAGTTTGAAACCTGCCGCCGCCATGCCAGCGCGAAAGGCTTTGGCATTGGCTGTGAGTTTCACGCGCAACTCATCGCCTGCTTCGGCGAGATCAATGGCTTTGGTGGATGCAGCCACAATGGCGGGCGGCAGGGCGTTGGAGAATAAATAAGGCCGCCCGCGCTGGCGTAAGAGATCAACAATCGGTTTTGCCGCTGCAATGTAACCACCTGCCGAGCCGCCCAAAGCCTTGCCCAAAGTTCCGGTGAGAATGTCCACTTTCACATTCGAACGCGCTGGTGTTCCACGGCCTTGTGGGCCAGTGAAGCCTGTGGCGTGGCAATCATCCACCATGATGAGGGCTTCATATTTATCGCCCAATTTTCGAATATCGGGAAGATTGGCATAATATCCATCCATGGAAAACACACCATCTGTCACGATCACAATGCGCCGTGCATTTTCGGCCTTGGCGGCTTGCAATTGTTTTTCTAAATCATTCATATCACTGTTGGCAAACCGGAAGCGTTTGGCTTTTGACAGGCGAATGCCATCAATGATTGAAGCATGATTCAGACTGTCAGAGATGATGGCATCTTGCTCACCAAACAGCGGTTCAAAAACTGCGCCGTTGGCATCAAAGCAGGCGGCAAATAAAATCGAGTCTTCCATTTGCACATAGTCAGCAATGCGCGATTCTAATTCGCGGTGCAAATCGGTGGTGCCGCAAATGAAACGCACCGAGGCCATGCCTAGGCCGTGGCTGTCGAGGGCCGCTTTTGCTGCTGCAATGAGCGCTGGGTGATTGGCCAGACCAAGATAATTATTGGCACAGAAATTGAGAACTTGGCGAGGGCCAGCAACACCAATGTCTGGCCCTTGGGGGGAATGGATTTCCCGCTCCGTTTTCCACAGTGAGGCGGCGCGAATGGCGCTAAGCTCTTCAGTGATTGATTTTAACATGGTGGACATTGGAAACTCCCTTGCAACTGGTATGCAACCGCAAATCTTGATGCGCAATCCGTGAAAAATGCTCAACTTTGATTTGCTGGTGGATTGTCTCGCACAGTCCTCTAGCATTTTCCCACGGATATGGCATTCAAAGCGCTTTGGGTTTATTTCGGATTTCAATCATGATGGATGATCAGAAACTGTTTGAGATGCGGTGGCGGCGGAGCGAAGCTGACTTGTTGCAGCCCTTACGCGCGATTTATGGAACAATTCCGGCCTTTGAGGCGGCATTGAAAGCCTTGCTGGTGGCGCGCTGGAACGAGCGCCCTGCCGCATTGAAAGACCTCGACCTTGACCGTGATCTTAATCCCGACTGGTTTCTCTCTGAAAACACGGTGGGTTATGTTTTTTATGTTGATCGCTTTGCTGGTAATTTCAAAGGTGTTGCCCAGCATATCGATTACTTACAAAGCTTAGGTGTCACTTATGTGCATTTCATGCCGTGCTTGAAGCCTCGGCCCGGCGATAGTGATGGTGGATATTCTGTGATGGATTACCGCTCGATCAATCCGCTGCTTGGCACGATGGAAGATTTTCAAGTAGTGGCCAAAACGCTGCGCCACAAAAATATGAGTGTGTGTGTTGATCTGGTTCTTAATCACACGGCCAAGGAGCACGCGTGGGCTGAGAAGGCCAAGAAAGGTGATAAAAAATATCAGGCTTATTATCATATGTTTGATGGGCAGGCTGAGACGCTTGAATTTGAAAAAACTTTGGTGGAGGTTTTTCCCAATGATGCGCCGGGGAATTTTACCTTCTATCCAGAATTCAAAAAATATGTGTGGACCACATTCAACGAACATCAGTGGGATTTGAACTGGGCAAACCCTGATGTGTTTTTAGAAATTGTCGACATCATGCTCAACCTCGCCAATAAGGGTGTGGATTGCCTGCGGTTGGATGCGGTGGCTTTCATGTGGAAGCAGCTTGGCACCAATTGCCAGAACTTGCCGGAGGTGCATGATATTTTGCAGGCTCTTCGTGCCGCCACGCGGATTGCGGCCCCTGCGCTTATTCACAAAGCTGAGGCCATTGTGGCACCGCGCGATCTGGTGACTTATCTTGGTGTTGGAAAACATCGTGGGCGCGAAGGCAATCTGGCTTACCATAATAATTTAATGGTGCATTATTGGTCGTCCCTTGCGGCGCGTGATACTTCTTTGATGACTTACACGCTGACAAAGCATTTTCCGGATAGTTTTCGCAATGCCTGCTGGGCCACTTATATTCGCTGTCATGATGATATTGGTTGGGCGATAACCGAAGAAGATGCTGCGGCTATTCCCGGTGTTTCTGGGCCGGGGCACCGAAAATTTCTGGCGGATTTCTATGCGGGTCAACATGCAAGTTCATTTGCACGCGGCGGAATTTTTCAAGAAAATGCTGAGACGGGGGATCGCCGCAACAGCGGCACCTACGCCAGCTTGGCAGGACTAGAAGCAGCAAAGACGGATCAGGAAATTGCGACAGCCATTGATCGCATCCTGATGGGTGTGGCTTTGATGGCCTCATTTGGTGGTCTGCCTCTGTTGTTTATGGGCGATGAAATTGGCCTCACCAATGATTATGATTTTATCAAGGAACCAGCCCATGCCCATGACAATCGCTGGATGCATCGGCCCAAAATGCAATGGGTCAAACTTTCATCCACACAAGATAAAATTTTTGAGGGCACGAAAAATATCATCACCAGACGTAAAGCCGTGAAGCATTTGGCGGCCAATAATCCCACACGAATTTTGGATGCGGGCAATGCCGCAATCTTTGCTTTTTCGAGGCAAAGCGATGAGGGGCCATTGCTGGCATTATTTAACTTCACAGAAGTTTGGCAAAATGTGCCATTGAGCTTTGCAATGTCGCATGGCATCACGCAGTTTCATGATGCCCTGAGTGATGCCGCTGTTGCGGCACCCGGTGGTGTATTGCAAATTCCACCTTATGGCAGAGTGTGGCTGGTTTGATTTTCTTATCCCTCTTCGCGAAGCGGGGAGGGTGGATCGCGTAGCGAGACGGGTGGGGATCTCGGTGTTAGATATTACATCCATTGCCGTCACCCCATCCGACGCAAGTGCGCCACCTTCCCCGCAAGCGGAGAAGGAGATGTAACTTAGCTCACGCTACTGGTGTGAAATCATCATCGTCATGGTCGTTCATCAGTGTACGGATGGTTTCAAACGCTTGTCTGCTGCGCCAGCCTGATTGTGGATTGCCAAAGCACACGCGAATGTGGCGGCTGGGGGCATTGCGGTCGAGATTGAACATTGTGCCGGGAGAGACTTTTATGCGCCGCGCCATCAGCGTCGCTGCAAAGCGGCCCGCACTCCAGTGTTCAGGTAATTCCAGCCACGCATAGGGTGCACCCGGTTCGCACCGGAATTTTGCGTCTTTGAAAACTTCCATAAATGTTGCACGCCGAGAGGCCAGTTCATTACGGGTTCTATCAAGAATGCTGGTGGCTAAATCTGTTTCAATCCAATAGCGCGCAATTTCTCCGGTTATGCCCACAGTGCGCGCGGCCATGGTGCGAATGTGGGAGCGCATGGTGCGGTCTTGGCCATGCGGGGTTACCACAAAACCAATGCGCAGGCCCGGCGCCAAAGTTTTTGAAAGGCTGGTGATATGAAATGTGCGCTCAGGCGCCAAAGTGTAAAGTGTTGGCGGCTGCACGCGAGAATCAAGAAGCCGGAAAATATCATCTTCAATAATTGTGATGTTATATTTTCGCGCAATAGCCACAATGGCTTCGCGGCGCTGATGGCTCATGGTGCTGGTGGTGGGGTTTTGCAGCGTGGGCACCAAATAAAGCAGTCGGGATTCGCCGCTGCTCGCCGCTTTCTCAAAAGCTTCTGGTGTTAGGCCTTCATCATCCATGGCTAAGGGCAGGGGTTCCACGTGGGCATTCTTAAATGTGGTTCGCAGCAAAGCATAATTAATGTGTTCTGCCATCACCACTTCGCCTGGCTCTGTTAGGGCTTCCAACACTGTGATCAAACCCAGATGAGCGCCTGCTGTTATAAAAATATCGCGCTCGGCTGCATCAATGCCGCTGAGCTTCAACCAGCGCGCAGCCATAGTTTTGTGCAGAGTAAAGCCATCGGGTGGGGCATAGTCCAATAAATCCAATTTGCGGGCGTCACGCATGACAGAATGAAGCGCGGCATCAAATTCTTGCGATGTAACGACAGGCGGCGGGATAGCGTGGGTGAGGTCAGTTATTTCGTCAACTTCGCTTTGCATAGGCGGAATGGCGGAAACCATGTTGCCTTGCTTGATATATGAACCGCGGCCCACCTCACCCGACAGAAGCCCACGTTGTTCTGCTTCTTTGTAAGCGCGTGTGACAGTGCCTAGGGTCACCCCCAATTTCCAAGCCAGATCGCGCTGCGGGGGCAGGCGATCGCCTTTCGCCAAGGTGCCTCCTTCCACGTCTTTGGTGATGGCATCGGCTATTGCCAGATACAATGGCTTTGAGCGATCCAGCGTTGGCGTCCAGATTGTCATGTTTATTGTCATGGATACAATGTTTCGTTTGTTTGTGTTTATCCGTTCATTGTATCTACATAATTGTCGAATATCAAGAGATTTCGGCGTCTATATCAATACAATAGATACAATTTGGAGATTTTGGAGGTTATTATGCGCGATTATGAGATCAATGAAGCCCAATCCCGTCTGGCTTATGGCCGTTTGACCTGGCTGGTGCGCGTGGTCACAAACTGGCGCATGCGCAAAGACCTCAAACGCATGCAATTGTTCAGCGACTATCAATTGCGTGATATCGGCCTCACGCGGCACGAATTGAACCAATTGACCTGTCTGCCGTTAGATAGAGACACGGCTTGGGAGACTGAGCGCCGGGCTTTCATGAACACAAAATATGAAGTTCTGGGTGCTGAACGTTCGGTTGATCTTAAAAACCGATTGGCCAGTTCGGTTGTTCTGGCCTATCCTGTGCGGAGAGAGGATAAAACTCTTTAAATTCAGAGCGGCATAAATCTTAATCGGCCCCACTGTGAACACAATGCGCCGCGACACAGCGAGGGTCATTTTTTGGAGTTTGTTTGACATGAAGAAATTTATTTTATGCGCTGCCGTTTCACTTTTGGCCTTTGCGCCAGCCGCAAAAGCAGACGGTGTTAAGATTGGGGTTTTAACCTGCAATGTTAATGGTGGTGTTGGCTTTATTATCGGCTCTTCTAAGGATGCAGATTGTGTTTTCAAGTCGGCTCGTGGTGGTCGTGTTGAGCATTATATGGGCCGCGTTGGCAAACTGGGCGTTGATATTGGCGTGACCGGGCAAACAGTGATTGCATGGGCAGTGTTTGCGCCAGGCCAGCTGAAAAAAGGTTCGCTGCGTGGCAGCTATGCTGGCGTGAGTGCTGAAGCGACTGTGGGTGTGGGCCTTGGTGCCAATGTCTTGGTCGGTGGCTTTAAGGGCGGCATCAATTTGCAGCCCGTGAGCATTCAAGCGCAGACAGGCTTGAATGTTGCAGGCGGTATTGGCAGCCTGACACTTCAATAAATTCTTTGATTTGTTTAAGAAAAGGCGCAGCGAAAGTTGCGCCTTTTTTTGTTAGTATTTGCGCGTCTTCAAAAAACTAATATTCAAAAAAGCCAGCGGGGTGTTTTTTGGGCATATTTCACATAGGTTTCGCCAAATATACCAACCAGATCGCGTTCTTCCGCGCGCAAGACCGTGAAGTTCATGCACAAGACATAGATTACGATAGCGCCGCAGGCCGCTAAGGGCGAGATCAAAGCAAATGAAAGCAACGGCAGCAGAAAGGCCACATAAATTGGATTGCGCGAAAAACGGTAGGGGCCATGAATTGCGAGCTGTCGTGGCTTGCCATATTCATTCGCCAACAATGAGAGACCCATATATTTTTGCAATGCTGCTACTGAAACAAAGAATAGGACCAAACACGCAATCACGGCGACCAAATCAAAAGGGGCTTCATGAAATGCAGTGAACAAGTTTTTGGTGCCGATGATATTAACGCCCAGAAGATAGGAAACGCCGCTAATCCATGCGGAGAGATCAATTTTCGCCAGTGGGCCCTTGATTTCTAGCAGCGGCGGCAGACTGCCGATTTTTACAGGGCTGGTTTGGCTCACATTTTTGGATCTGATTTCTGCTTGCACCGCGTCACTCACTCACATCAATCTACTAAAAAACATCCACTCGTTTTAGATACTGACAATTGACGAGTGGTTAACGCCCAACACAGGCTACTTATCCGCCCGGGACCCGCGGCATGAGATAGATTTCGGCGTTTGCGGGAAGAATAGTATCCAGCTGATCGCGGTAAATCTGTCCATTGATGGCCACTGCCACGCCCCGCTTGATGTGGGGTTCCATGCCGGGGTAGTCATTCGTCAGCACACGGAATAATTCTCTAATTGTATTGGCTTCAACTGAAACGGAAAGGGCGCCGCCGACCAATGGTCGCAGCGCCCCCCAGAGATGAACTTCTATACTCATCCGCGATGGGTTTTAATCGCCTTCAGAACACGCGGAGGCGACATGGGAATGTGCGTCATCCGCACGCCTGTCGCATTGGTAACAGCGATGGACACTGCCGCTAATGGTGGAACAATTCCTGTTTCACCCACACCGCGCACGCCGTAAGGATGATGTGGGTTTGGAATTTCCAATATCTGTGTGTCGATGAATGGCAAATCTGAACACACTGGGATGCGGTAATCCAAGAAGGCTGGGTTTTGCAAACGGCCGTTGGCACCGTAAACATATTCCTCGTTCAAAGCCCAACCGATGCCTTGTGCAGCACCGCCTTGATATTGGCCTTCAACATAAGACGGATGCATAGCTTTGCCGGCATCTTGAATAACCGTGTAACGGGTGATTCTGCTTTGTCCAGTTTCGGGGTCCACATGGCAATCGGCAATATGGGTGCCGAATGAAACGCCCGCATTGTCAGCAACGATTTCCGCGTGTCCAGCAATGGGGCCACCTGTGGATCCGGCAATGGCTGCGATTTCCTTGATGCTCATGGGTGCCAAGTTGCCATGGCTTGCGCCCTTGGCTTTAGCATGGCCGTCTTCCCAGATCACATCTTCCAAAGGAATTTCCCAAGTCTTTGCCGCCTTTTGGCGCATCACAGTGATGGCATTGCGGGCTGCAAAAATTGCCGCCATGGACGATGAGAAGGTGCCACGGCTGCCGTCGGTCATATCATTATGACCAAGCGATGAGGTGTCAGCCACAATCACGCGCACATCTTTGTATTCCACACCCAATTCTTCCGCCACTGCCAAGGCGAGCGAAGCTCTAGAGCCGCCCACATCCATGGTGCCCACGGCAACAGTTGTGGTGCCATCCGGGGTGACGTTCAAATCCACACAAGTTTGGCCGCCAAAGTTAAACCAGAAACCACAGGCCACACCGCGGCCCGTGTTAGGAGCGAGTGGCGCTTTCATGTGGGGATGATCTTTTGCAGCCTGCAATGTGGGGCCAATGCCAATAGGGCCATAGACTGGCCCGTAAGATGACTTTGTGCCTTCCTTAGCGGCGTTTTTAATGCGCAGTTCCAAAGGATCCATGCCAATAGCTTTAGCAATTTCATCCATTGTATTCTCAATGGCAAACGCTGCCATAGGGGCCGATGGAGCGCGGTAAGCGGCGGTTTTTGGACGGTTCGAAACTGCATCCTTGCTCACTGATTTTACGTTCTTGAAATCATAGCAGGCCCACGCCGTCATAGCGCCAAACTCGGCCCAATTAGATGGGAAGCAGCCGCTGGTGTAACGCAGCTCCGCAAACGCTGCAGTGACCGTACCATCTTTTTTGGCACCGATTTTAACATCAATAGACGTTGCTGAAGTCGGACCAGTGCAGCGGAACACTTCTTCGCGACTCATGGTCAATTTAACCGGGCGATTGGCTTTGCGTGAGAGGGCAAGTGCCAAAGGCTCGGCCCAGATATGGGTTTTGCCACCAAAGCCGCCGCCGATTTCTGAAGCTGTCACACGCAACTTATTGGCATCAAGACCCAATAGCTTTGCACATTGATTGCGGTAGACAAAGTGGCCTTGCGTGCACACCCACATTTCCGCAGCTCCATCGGGTGAAACGGAAGCGAGACAAGAATGCGGTTCAATATAGCCTTGGTGAGTTTGTTCAGTCTTATAAGATTTTTCGATGATCACGTCGGCTTCTCTAAAGCCTAATTCAATATCGCCATGACCATATTCAGCAAATTTGTTGTAGTTCGACGGCTTCGTTGCCTCGGGTGAAACACCTTCTGTCACAATATGTGTATGCAACAGGGGTGAATCAGCTTTCAGCGCGTCATCCACATGAGTCACATGTGGAAGAATTTGGTAGTCAACTTTGATGAGTTTCAAAGCGGCCCGAGCTGTCGTTACGTCAATAGCGGCAACAGCGGCAACTGCATGGCCATCATAATAGACTTTGTGCCGTGCCATGCAATTTTCAAGAATATCGAGCAGTCCACGATCGCCCTCTGTGTAGTCCGGCAAATCTGCGCTGGTAATGATGGCTTTAACCCCGCTCAGCTTTTCAGCTTTCGAGGTGTCAATTTTTTTGATGATGGCATGCGGATGCGGGCTGCGCAGCACCAAGGCTATCAGTTGGCCCGGCAATGAAGCATCAGCACCAAAACGAGCCCGGCCTGTCACTTTGTCAACACCATCAGGCCTTGCCACACGCGTGCCAATGACCTTGAATTTCTTGGTTACGAGATCTGCGTCCATCGACATGATTTAAGCCCTCATTTCTTTTGCAGCGGCTTGAACAGCGCGCACGATTTTATCATAGCCTGTGCAACGGCAAAGATTACCAGCAAGACCAAAACGAATTTCTTCTTCTGTCGGATCAGGATTCTTGCGCAACAACGCTTGCGCTGCCATCAAGAAGCCCGGTGTACAAATACCGCATTGAAGCGCAGCACCGTCAATGAAGTGTTGCTGCAGCGGATGAAGCTTTGCACCATCCGCCATGCCTTCAATGGTCTCAAGTTTTTTGCCGTTCATTTCGGCGCCCAATACAAGGCAAGAGCAAACCAAACGGCCATCGAGAATGACGCTACAAGCACCGCAATCGCCCGTGCCGCAGCCTTCTTTAGCACCGGTCAATCCAATGCGGTTGCGCAACACATCGAGAAGCGACTCGTCTGGCGCGCACACAAATTCCACGGCATCGCCATTGATCGTCGTATTAACATGAGCACCCATATTATTTGCCTCCTGCGCGGGCAT
>JANYHE010000107.1 GCA_025359215.1 Hyphomicrobiales bacterium | reverse complement strand
AGAACAACGCACCCGACACTAAGCCGTGGCTGACCATTTGGAACAATGCGCCATCTATGCCCTGACGGGTGAATGAGAAGATGCCCATGGTGACGAAGCCCATGTGGGCCACGGATGAATAAGCAATCAGCTTTTTCATATCTTCCTGCATGAGCGCCACCAATGAAGTGTAGATGATCGCGATGACGGACAAGGTGTAAACCAGCGGCTGGAAATAATGCGAGGCATCAGGGAACATGGGCAGCGAAAAGCGCAAAAAACCATAACCACCCATTTTCAAAAGAATAGCAGCCAGGATAACTGAGCCTGCAGTTGGCGCTTCAACGTGCGCATCAGGCAACCATGTGTGCACGGGCCACATGGGCATTTTCACGGCGAAGCTGGCGAAGAAGGCAAGCCACAGCCAAGTTTGCATAGCAGGTGGGAATGCGCCCGCTTTGCTGAGCATTGCGATATCGGTTGTGCCGGCGTGCCAATACATGGCGATGATGGCCAGCAACATGAGAACCGAACCGAGCAACGTGTAAAGAAAGAATTTGAAGCTGGCATAAACGCGGCGCGGGCCACCCCAGATGCCGATGATTAAGAACATCGGGATCAAGCCTGCTTCGAAGAACACGTAGAACAACACAATGTCCGTGGCGCAGAACACGCCGATCATTAATGTTTCCAAAACCAAGAAGGCGATCATATATTCGCGGACACGAGCTTTAACGAACCATGATGCAGCAATGCAAATTGGCATGAGGAAGGTTGTAAGGATAACGAACGGCATGGAAATGCCGTCAATACCCATGCGGTATCCGGCAACGGAACCAAGCCATGGATGGTTTTCAACCAGTTGATAGCCTGCCTGTCCGCTGACGAAGTTTTTCAAAATCAAAAGCGAAACGACGAAGGTGATGATGGTTGTCCATAATGCAGCCCAACGTGCATAACGGGCGGAGGCCTCATCTTCGCCACGGGCCAGCAAAATAAATGCGGCACCCAGCAATGGCAGGAATGTGACGACCGAAAGTAAGGGCCAGTTTTGCGACAACATTAGTGAGCGCCCCCGAACGAGAACCAAGAGATAATAGCGGCAACGCCGATGAGCATGGCGAAGGCATAGTGATAAACATATCCGGTTTGCAGGCGGTTGACCTGCACTGTGACGCCTGAAACCGAGGCTGCAACACCATCAGGGCCGAAGCCATCAATGATTTGGCCATCGCCCGTTTTCCACAAGAAGCGACCCAACCACATGGCCGGACGCACGAACAGGAAATTATACAGTTCGTCGAAATACCATTTGTTGAGCAGGAACTGGTAAATCGGCTGGTGCATGGCCGCGAGGCGCTTTGGAATTGAAGTGTCGCGGATATAAAATAGGAATGCGAAGGCAAAGCCGGAAATCATCGCAATGAATGCGGACCATTTCACCAAGGTTGGCACTTCATGCATGTGATGCAGAATTTCATTTTCAGGCGCACGATAAAGCGCTTTTCCCCAGAACAAGGCTTCGTCGTGACCAATGAAGAAGTGTTCAAAATACCAGCCAGCAAAAACCGCACCTGCTGCCAGCACATAAAGCGGCACCAACATAACGGGTGAGCTTTCATGAATATGCGAAACGGTTTCCGCATCGGCATTGGTTTTACCATTGAAGGTCATGAACGCTAAGCGCCAAGAATAGAATGAGGTGCAGAATGCAGCGATGACCAGCAGAACAAAGGCGTACATTGCGGGCGATGTGCCTGCGGCATAAGCGGCTTCAATGATCGCATCTTTAGAATAGAAGCCCGCAAAGCCCCCTACTCCCGGAATGCCAACGCCTGTAAGCGCGAAAGTGCCAATGAGCATCATGGCCCAAGTCATACGGATGTGTGGAGCGAGGCCGCCCATTTTGCGCATGTCTTGTTCACCAGACATGGCATGGATCACCGAGCCTGCGCCCAAGAACAACAGCGCCTTAAAGAAAGCATGGGTGAAAAGATGGAATATACCAGCGCCGTAAGCGCCCACACCCATGGCCACAAACATGTAACCGAGCTGCGAACACGTGGAATACGCGATCACGCGCTTAATGTCGTTTTGTACAAGGCCCACCGTGGCTGCGAAGAAAGCTGTGGTGCCACCAATGATCACCACCACATCACGCGCCACAGGCGCGAGTTCGAACAGCGGTGACATGCGAGCGACGAGGAAGACACCCGCTGTCACCATCGTAGCCGCGTGGATCAAAGCTGAAACAGGTGTTGGGCCTTCCATCGCATCTGGCAGCCACGTGTGCAATAGGAACTGAGCGGATTTACCCATCGCACCCATGAACAGCAGCAAGCACAGGGTTGTCAGCGTATCCCAATCGTGGCCGAGGAAGTGGATGGTTTTACCAACAGCCGATGGTGCATTATCAAATATGGTTTGGAATTCCACTGAACCATAAACCATGAACACGCCGAAGATGCCTAATGCGAAACCAAAATCACCAACGCGGTTGACCACGAAAGCTTTAATGGCGGCAGCGTTGGCACTTTCACGCGTATACCAGAAGCCAATCAACAGATAAGACGCGAGGCCCACGCCTTCCCAGCCAAAGAACATTTGGATGAGATTGTCGGATGTCACCAGCATCAACATCGCAAAGGTGAACAGCGAGAGATAAGCAAAGAAGCGCGGTTGATGTTCATCGTGGCTCATGTAGCCCAGTGAATAAACATGCACCAAAGCTGAAACTGTGTTCACCACAACCAACATTACAGCCGTGAGCGCATCTAAACGAATGGCCCAGCTGGCGTTCAAACTGCCAGACGAAATCCAACGCAGCAATTCTATGCGCGTGTCATGGCCTTCATGCAGAAAGCCCCAGAAAATGGTCCATGACAAGATGGCTCCAATGCAGAGCAAACCCGTCGTTAAATACATTGGCCACACTGGGCCATCATAATGTCCGTGATGATCATCATGCGCGTGATCGTCGTTATGGCCGTCCGAAGCGTGATGATCGGCATAAGCCTCTGAATCGCTGCCAAGATTCTTCAATAAGTTGGTGCCTAGTAACCCAGCAATTAATGCGCCGAGAAGAGGCAGGAAAAGGATTGCCTGAACCATGTGGTCGCTCAGCCCTTCATCAAGTTGATATCCTCAACCGCAATCGTACCGCGGTTGCGGAAATAGGTGACTAAAATTGCAAGACCAATGGCGGCTTCGCCAGCAGCCACAGTGAGAATGAGAAGTGCAAACACTTGGCCCACCAGATCATGTAGTGCCGATGAGAAAGCCACAAGATTGATGTTCACAGCGAGCAACATCAACTCAATCGACATCATGATAATGATAACGTTTTTTCGGTTGAGGAAAATTCCAAAAATGCCGACTGTGAAAATAATAGCGGCAACCGTCAGATAATGTGTGAGGCCGATCATCAAATGCCCTCCCCTGATTTCACTTCACGGATTTCAATAGATGTCGCTGGTCCGCGTGCCACTTGATCGGCGATCACTTGGCGCTTCACATTGGGCTTGTGGCGCATGGTGAGAACAATGGCCCCAATCATGGCAACCAGCAAAATGAGGCCCGCCGTTTGAAACCAGAAGACGTATTTAGTGTAGAGCACAAGACCGATGGCTTGGGTGTTCGTAACGCTATCTGATTGTGGAGACGACACATGGGCAATAAGATCGGGCGCAATATGCCAGGTGGCGTATAGTAAAATAAGCTCGACCATCAGAATCAAACCAATGACTGCACCGATGGGCAAATAATTCAGAAAGCCTTCGCGCAACTCGACAAAATCCACATCCAGCATCATCACAACGAAGAGGAAGAGCACGGCAACCGCACCGACATAGACCACTATCAATATCATGGCCAAGAATTCTGCGCCGAGCAGCACGAAAAGGCCAGCGGCGTTGAAGAAGCACAGGATGAGAAACAGTACGGAGTGCACAGGATTGCGCGCAGTTACGACCAATACAGCCGATGCCACAGCCAAGATTGAAAACAAATAAAAGAAGAATGGAATCGCCATGACCTGCCCCTTACCGATAAGGCGCGTCGAGCGCAATGTTGGCGGCGATTTCACGTTCCCAACGATCACCATTTTCCAACAGTTTTTCTTTGTTGAATAACAATTCTTCGCGGGTTTCGGTGGCGAATTCGAAGTTCGGTCCTTCGACGATGGCATCCACTGGGCAGGCTTCTTGGCAGAAGCCACAATAAATGCATTTCACCATATCAATGTCATAGCGCGTGGTGCGGCGTGTGCCGTCGTTGCGGCGCGGGCCTGCCTCAATGGTGATGGCTTGGGCGGGGCAAATGGCTTCGCAAAGCTTGCACGCAATACAGCGTTCTTCACCATTGGGATAACGGCGCAATGCGTGTTCACCTCGGAAGCGCGGTGAAAGTTGGCCCTTCTCGTGTGGGTAATTCAGGGTCGCTTTGGGGGCCACCAAATATTTCAGTCCCAACCAAAGGGCTGAAACAAATTCAGCAAGAAAAAGCGAACGGGCTGTTTGTGAGAGTTTCATGATGGCAACCATCCCATGTAAACGAGCACGCCAGACGTGAGCACCACCCACACCAGTGAAATTGGCAAAAATACTTTCCAGCCGAGGCGCATCAATTGGTCATAACGGTAACGCGGAACAACCGCCTTCACCATGGCGAACATGAAGAACACAAAGACCAGTTTGATCATGAACCAAACAACGCCGGGAACCATGTTAAACGGTGCAATGTTAATGGGAGGCAACCAACCGCCGAGGAACAACACCGATGTCATGGCGCACATCATTGTGATGGCAACATATTCACCGAGCATGAACAACAAATAAGGTGTGGAAGAATACTCCACCATGAAGCCGGCCACGAGTTCGGATTCCGCTTCAACCAAATCAAACGGAGGGCGATTGGTTTCGGCCAGTGCAGAGATGAAGAAGATGATGAACATGGGGAACAACGGAATGAAATACCAATCCAAAATCGAGGCTGGTGCACCCAGTTTGGTGCCGAGGCCGTGATTTTGCGCATGCACGATGTCAGTTAGATTTAATGAGCCTGCACACAGAAGCACGGTGATGATCACAAAGCCGATGGACACTTCATAAGACACCATTTGCGCAGCTGATCGCAGCGCCGAGAGGAAGGGATATTTGGAATTAGAGGCCCAACCGCCCATGATGACGCCATAAACACCAAGCGACGACAGTGCGAAAACATATAAAATTCCAACATTGATATTGGCAATTGCCCAACCTTCATTGAGTGGCATGACCACCCATGCTGAGAGCGCCAAAAGTGCAGTAACAATAGGCGCAATAACGAACACGCCTTTGTTGGCACCATCGGGGATGATCACTTCTTTCAATGCGAATTTAATCAAATCGGCGAAGGATTGCAGAACACCCCAAGGGCCAACAACGTTTGGACCCCGGCGCATTTGCACAGCGGCCCACACTTTGCGATCAAAATAAATCAACAAGGAAACAACTATGAGAAGTGCGATCAGCAAGGCCACTGATTGCAGGGCGATCCAACCAACAAGAGCGAGAATTTCTAACATGATTACTCCGCCGCCTGCCGTTTTAGAGGATTTTTTAACTCAGAACACTCTGCCATCACACGCGAAGCGCGGGCGATTGGGTTTGTGAAATAGAAGTCTTTGATGGGTGAAACGAAAGAATCATTTGAAGCTTGGCCAGCACCTGCTGCCAATTCCGAAAGTGCAGCAGCATCAGCTTTATGAACTTGATCGATCGAGGCAAGTTTTGGTGCAATTTTATACATGGCAGCCCGCAATTCTTGCAGATTATTCCATGGCAAAGTTGAGCCCAAATGATCAGACAGGGCGCGGATGATGGCCCAATCTTCGCGCGCATCGCCGGGTGGGAATGCGGCCCGCGTGGTCATTTGTGCGCGGCCTTCGGTGTTCACATAAGTAGCAGACTTTTCTGTGTATGCAGCACCTGGCAAGATTACGTCAGCGCGCGCGGCACCCGCATCACCATGGCTGCCCATATAAACAACGAGAGTGTTGCTGAGATTTGTGGTGTCGATTTCATCAGCGCCAGCCAGGAACAGCACATCGAGATTTTTCTTTGCAGCGGCGGCCAACATTTGCGTGGTGTTCATGCCACCATCGCCGGGCAACGCACACACATCAAGTGCACCCACACGGCCAGCGGCAGTGTGGAGAATGTTGAAGCCGTTCCAGCCTTCTTTAATCACGCCGATTGAAGTGGCAGCCTTATAAGCCATGGCCAAAATTGCAGCACCATCAGCACGTCCTAAAGCGCCCTGCCCGATAATGAACATGGGCTTTTGCGCTTGTGAAGGCGGGTGGTCCATCATCTTAGCGAGGCTTTCTGGGCCAGCGCCGAGATAGGCATATTTATAGGTCAGATCAGCTTGTTCACCGACGACGCCGATAATGCAGCCGCCTTTGGAAAGACGCTTGCGAATGCGGGCATTGAGCACTGGCGCTTCAAGGCGCGGGTTGCAACCGATGAGCATAATGGCATCAGCTTCTTCTATGCCAGCGATAGAACTGTTGAATAAGTAACCAGCGCGGCCGCCATGTTCGCCCAGTGGAGAACCATCTTGGCGGCAATCAATGTTGTTGATTTTGAGTTGCATCGCCAAAGTCTTGAGCGAGAAGGCTTCTTCAGCGGAAACAAGATCGCCAACCAGAATGCCAACTTTATCCATCGACGAGGTTTTCATTTTCGATGCAATGCGGGCCATGGCTTCGGCCCAAGTTGCAGGGCGCAGTTTGCCAATGTCTCTCACATAAGGTTGATCGAGGCGCTGAGTTTTCAGGCCATCCCAAACGAATCTGGTTTTATCCGAAATCCATTCTTCGTTCACGTCTTCATGGGTGCGCGGCAGAATGCGCATCACTTCACGACCACGCACATCCACACGAATGTTGGAGCCAATAGCATCCATCACATCTATGGTTTCAGTTTTGCGCAGTTCCCATGGGCGGGCCTTAAATTCGTATGGCATCGAGGTGAGTGCGCCAACAGGGCAAAGATCAATGATGTTACCTTGCAGTTCGGATGAAATCGCCTTGTCCAAATAGGTGGTGATTTCCATATCTTCGCCACGACCGGTGGCACCCATTTCTTCAATGCCAGCCACTTCGGTGGTGAAGCGCACACAGCGCGTGCACTGGATGCACCGGTTCATTTCAGTTTTGACCAACGGGCCCAAATATTTGTTTTCAACGGCGCGCTTGTTTTCATGGAAGCGGTTGCCTGACCTTCCATAGGCCATAGCTTGGTCTTGCAAATCGCATTCGCCGCCTTGGTCGCACACGGGGCAATCCAACGGGTGGTTAACCAGCAAAAATTCCATCACGCCCTCACGGGCTTTTTTCACCATCGGTGTTTTGGTGAACACTTCTGGTGGCTCGCCGTTTGGTCCGGGGCGCAGATCATTCACCGACATGGCGCAAGACGCTTGTGGCTTTGGCGGGCCACCTTTTACTTCGACAAGGCACATGCGGCAATTGCCAGCGATGGAAAGCCGATCATGGAAACAAAAGCGTGGCACTTCAGCCCCCGCCTGCTCGCACGCTTGCAGAAGCGTGAGGCCGTTTTCCACTTCAATTTCGACGCCGTCTATTCTGATCTTAGGCATTATGCGCACCTTAGGGAGCGCATGCGCTCCACGTCCATCACCTCGGCCCAACCGAAAGCTTCGTCGGTCGCACCGTTTGTTTGATAAAATTCCAACTTGTCGATCGCTTCTTTCAGCGATGGAATGTAACCTTCCGGAACAAACCAAAACACCATGTGGGGCTTTTCCAGCTTCTCAAACCATTCACCGCGTTTTTTATAGATTTGCACATGAACAGTTTTGAACACATAGTCTTCAAGCGATTTTACATCTTTCCAGACTGACATATTCACCGCATAGTCTTCGTCGCCAAAGCGCAAGTCAGTGGCGTTGTTGCTACCATCGGAAACCAAGCGCCAAACAAAACCTTCGGCCCGATCCGCAAGCGCATTCACGCGATCAAGATTGTCCATGAACCCAGCCATCCGCGCATCCGAAGTTGGATATTTGAATTTGCCAATGTTGAGTTCAGCGAGGTGCATGGTTTACTCCGCCGCATGGCGCACTGCGCCGTCTTTATCTGAACGATAGGTATAGGCATCGATGCGGGCTTCAATCACGGGTCTGAAATGGGTGATCAGGCCTTGCACGGGCCACGCCGCAGCATCGCCGAGCGCGCAAATGGTGTGGCCTTCGATTTGTTTCGTGACGTCGAGCAACATATCAATTTCGCGTTTTTCAGCGCGGCCTTCGACCATGCGGTTGAGAACGCGCATCATCCAGCCAGTGCCTTCGCGGCACGGGGTGCATTGGCCACAGGATTCGTGCTTGTAGAATGCAGCAAGCCTTGCGATGGCGCGGATGAGATCAGTTGATTTGTCCATCACGATCACCGCTGCGGTTCCGAGTCCGGAGCGGAGTTTTGAGAGTGAATCGAAATCCATGGGCGTATCGATAATTTGCTCAGCAGGCACCATGCGCACCGATGAGCCGCCGGGAATGACGGCTAGCAAATTATCCCACCCGCCACGCACGCCACCGGCATGTTTTTCGATGAGTTCACGGAAGGTGACGCCCAAAGCTTCTTCAACGTTGCACGGTGTGTTCACGTGACCGGAAATGCAGAACAGTTTTGTGCCCACATTATTGGGGTTGCCGATGGAGTTAAACCATGTTGCCCCACGGCGCAGAATTGTTCCCGCCACGGCGATTGATTCCACATTGTTCACAGTGGTGGGTGCACCATACAAACCAACATTGGCGGGAAATGGCGGCTTCATGCGCGGCTGGCCTTTTTTGCCTTCCAAGCTTTCAAGCATGGCGGTTTCTTCACCGCAAATATAAGCGCCTGCACCATGGGCCAGATAAATATCGCAATCCCAACCATGGATATTATTTTTGCCAATGAGCTTTGCCTCATAGGCTTGATCGATGGCGGCTTGCAGGTGTTCACGCTCACGAATATATTCGCCGCGCACATAAATATAAGCCGTGTTGCAGGCCATGCCCATGCAGGCAATCAGGCAGCCTTCCACCAGCAAATGCGGATCATGGCGCATGATCTCGCGGTCTTTGCAGGTGCCGGGTTCGGACTCGTCGGCATTGACCACGAGGTAATGCGGGCGTTCACCCACGACCTTAGGCATGAAGCTCCATTTGAGGCCTGTGGGGAAACCAGCGCCGCCACGGCCACGCAGGCCTGAGGCTTTAATCTCATTCACAATCCAATCGCGGCCCTTGTCGATGAAGGACTTGGTATCAAGCCATGCGCCACGAAGTTTTGCGCCCTCTAAGCCCCAATCATGCAGGCCATAGAGGTTGGTGAAAATGCGGTCTTTATCAGCGAGCATGTTTAAAACCTATTCTTCAAAATGAGGGCTGCAAAGAAGATAAAGACTGCGGCCAAGCCGTAGCGCACAAGTTCACCACCATTCAAACGGTAGGCCAAATTTAATGCTATCCTATCCGCGCCGGCACACACCAGTGTGGCTACAAACAGATATTGAATGATTACAAAAATATCACGCATGGCTTATTTTTTACCCGGCTTTTCGCCGACGGAATTTTCAGGCCGCCAGCCTTTGGCCAGTTTCTTAGATTGCTTCACCCATTCATCACGCGCGATGCGGCCATGGAAACCTTTCAGCAAGGCATCAACGTGCTTGATGTCTGCGGCTGACCATGAGGCCACTTGATTGAAATGCCACACGCCAACTTTGTTCAAAAGCTTTTCGAATGCTGGGCCAACACCCCAGATGAGCTTGAGATCATCGGCCTTGCCACGTGGCTTTTTGAGGAGTTCAGGCTTAGAATTAGGTTGAATTTTTCCGACGCGTTGGATGGGCGGCTTGGTGATGCGCACCGCGCCCGGTTCCGGCAGCGCAGTATTAACATTTGCTGTTTGCGCGGCAGCCACGGGGGCAGAAGCCGGAGCCATAGCAGCAGGTGTCGGAGTTTTCTTTGAACCTTCGATTGTTGCTGCAACAGCCGTGGGCGTTGGGGCAGTGGCGATTGGCGCAACCGGTGTGGGTGCGGCAGGTGGAGGTGGCGGAGCTTCCACGCGCTTAAACGTGCGCTGCTTATTATAAAGCGTTTTGTCGAGCAGTGTTGTAGCGCCACCCAAAGCCATCGAATGATGCCTTGCGTTCTGCGGGCCGGGTGTGGTTTTGCGTCCCGCTTGCCAATCATCAATGAGGCCGCTTAAAGTTTCTGGCGTCAAATCTTCGTAAGTGTCTTTCCACACCTGCACCATGGGCGCATTCACGCAGGCGCCCAAGCATTCCACTTCTTCCCAAGACAAGCTGCCATCGGAATTTAAATGATGCGGTTCGGGGTGAATTTTGCTGCGGCACAGGGCCAGCAATTCTTCAGAGCCACGCAACATGCAAGGTGTGGTTCCACACACTTGGATGTGCGCTTTTTTGCCAACCGGTGAAAGCTGGAACATGGTGTAGAACGTGGCCACTTCGTATACACGAATGAAGGCCATGTTCAGCATGGTGCCGACATATTCCATGGCGGGACGAGACAACCAGCCCTCATTCTGTTCCTGCGCGCGCCACAACAACGCGATCACGGCAGAAGCTTGTTTGCCAGTGGGATAAGACGCAATGGTCTTCTTTGCCCAAGAGAGATTTTCCACATTGAAGGAAAATTGCGCTGTGGGTTGAACAGGATCTAAACGACGGACAGACATTAACGATCAACCTCGCCAAACACGATATCAAGTGAACCTAGAACAGCAGACACATCCGCAAGCTGATGCCCACGGCACATGAAATCCATGGCTTGCAAGTGTGCAAAGCCAGGGGCGCGGAGTTTGCAGCGATATGGCTTGTTGCTACCATCGCTCACCAAGTAAACGCCGAACTCACCCTTGGGGGCTTCCACGGCGGCATAAACTTCTCCGGCTGGCACTTTGTAACCTTCAGTATAGAGTTTGAAATGGTGGATGAGCGCTTCCATCGAGCGTTTCATTTCACCACGCTTAGGTGGAACCACTTTGCCATCGCTTGATGCAATTGGCCCCTGCCCCGCTGGGCTGGACAGCATCTCAACGCATTGCTTCATAATCTTAATAGACTCGCGCATTTCCTGAACGCGGATCAAATAGCGATCATAATTATCGCCATTCTTGCCGATTGGAATATCGAAATTCATTTCGCTGTAGCATTCATAAGGCTGGCTCTTGCGCAAATCCCACGCAGCACCGGAACCGCGCACCATGACGCCTGAGAAGCCCCACTTGAAGCAGTCTTCCAGCGACACAACGCCGATATCAACATTGCGCTGTTTAAAAATGCGGTTTTCGGTGAGCAGTGTTTCCACATCATCCAGCTTGGCCGGATGCACATCACAGAAATGGCCAATATCGTCGATCAGTTTTTGCGGCAAATCTTGATGCACACCACCGGGGCGCACATAAGCAGCGTGCATGCGGCTGCCTGAGGCGCGTTCATAGAAGCCCAGCAGTTTTTCACGCTCTTCAAAGCCCCACAGAATTGGTGTGAGAGCACCAACGTCCAGCGCCTGCGTGAGCACATTCATTTGATGCGACATCACACGGCCAATTTCAGAGTAAAGAACTCGGATGAGCTGGCTGCGCTTAGGCACTGTAATCCCTAGCAATTTTTCAACGGCTAGAGCGTAGGCGTGTTCCTGATTCATCGGCGCAACATAGTCGAGGCGATCAAAATAGGGCACGGCTTGCAGATAGGTTTTTTGCTCGATCAGCTTTTCAGTGCCGCGATGCAAAAGCCCAATATGCGGATCGACGCGCGTGACGATTTCACCATCCAATTCAAGGATGAGACGCAAAACACCGTGTGCCGCTGGATGCTGCGGGCCGAAGTTGATGGAAAAATTTCTGACTGTGGCTTCAGACATTATTGCTTGGCCTTTTCATCACCGGGCAGCACATATTCTGTGCCTTCCCATGGTGACAGGTAATCAAATTGGCGCATTTCTTGGATGAGTTTTACGGGTTCATAAACCACGCGCTTTGCTTCGTCATCATAACGCACTTCAACATGGCCGGTAACAGGGAAGTCTTTACGCAAAGGATGACCAGCGAAACCGTAATCGGTGAGGATGCGGCGCAAATCTGGATGGCCCGAAAACAGAATACCATAGAGATCGAACGTCTCGCGCTCATACCAATTAGCGGCGGGGAACACTGGAATAGCAGAAGGCACTGTGCCCTCTTCATCGGCTTGCACTTTCACACGCACGCGGCTGTTCTTGTAAGGGCTCAGCAGATGATAGACCACATCAAAACGCTTTTCGCGTTCAGGATAATCAGCACCGCAAATGTCGATGAAGCACACAAAGCGACATTCCGCATCGTCACGCAGGAAGGTGAGAACATCAAGAATGTTTGCAGCGTCAGCATGAAGGCACAGTTCACCAAACGTCACTTCAGGTGTGACGTTCAGTTTGCCTGAAACATATGCGCCGAGTTCGGTTGGTGTCATTTTATCAGCGCTCAATGGTGCCAGTGCGGCGAATTTTCTTTTGCAGCATTAGAATGCCGTAAAGCAAAGCTTCTGCTGTGGGTGGGCAGCCTGGAATATAAATATCAACTGGAACAATGCGGTCACAACCACGCACGACAGAATAACTATAGTGATAGTAGCCGCCGCCATTGGCGCAGGAACCCATGGAGATCACATAGCGTGGCTCTGGCATTTGGTCATAGACTTTGCGCAAAGCCGGGGCCATTTTGTTGGTGAGTGTTCCCGCTACAATCATCACATCCGATTGGCGGGGTGAAGCGCGCGGCGCAAAGCCGAATCGTTCCACATCATAACGCGGCATCGAAGTGTGCATCATTTCCACAGCGCAACAGGCCAAGCCAAACGTCATCCACATCAAAGAACCCGTGCGGGCCCAATTGATCAAATCATCGGTTGATGTGACCAGAAAACCTTTGTCGGCCAATTCCGCATTAATATCGGTGAAATAGGCGCGTTGGTCTGGTGTTGGAGGTGTTTCGATCAATCCCATTCCAATGCTCCTTTGCGCCACTCATAGATAAACCCTACGGTCAGCACGGCGAGAAAAACAATCATCGACCAGAAGCCAAAAAGCCCAATTTTTCCGAGGCTTATGGCCCATGGAAACAGAAAGGCCACTTCCAAATCGAAGATGATGAATAAAATTGACACAAGATAAAACCGCACATCAAATTTCATGCGTGCATCGTCAAAAGCCGCAAAACCGCACTCGTAAGCAGACAGCTTTTCTGGGTCCGGATTTTTATAAGCAAGTAGAATCGGTGTAATCATGAGAAGCAGCGCAATGGCGGTGGCAATTCCCATAAAAATAACAATTGGCAGATAACTTAACAGCAGTGCTTGCATGTGCCCCGTTCTCTTAATTCTGACGCGTTGTTATCGCAGCGCACACTAATTCGCAAGGCTTCCAAATGTCGCTTATTTCAGGATCTCCTATATCCTTAGTGTTCCCCTTGGATTTAAAGCTGAAATCGCTGAAAAGCATCAGACACTGGGGGCGAGTTTTCGATTCGAGGACAACGCAAATGAAAAAACTACTCTTCGCCACAGCTATTTTAGGCTTGGCCTACACAACACCAAGTTATGCCGAAGTTATCGACGTTTCGACGGTTAAATGTTCCGATATTGGAACCATGTCAAAAGAAGACGTAAGCTACCTTTTGATCTGGTTGCATGGATATTATGGTGGCAAGGCTGGGGATACAACGATTGATCTGGCATCGCTGGAAGCCAGTGGCACTGCCATAGGAGAGAAATGTGGCGCAAACCCTGAACTGGGTTTAATGACTGCCATTCAACAATTGACGCAATAAACCAAAAGCAAAAGGCCGCTGCGAAGCGGCCTTTATGTTTAGAAGCAAATGGCGCGAAAGACGGGGCTCGAACCCGCGACCTCCGCCGTGACAGGGCGGCGCTCTAACCAACTGAGCTACTTCCGCAACTTGCTATTCGCGCTGGATAGATGAGGGGCCCTGCCCTGTCAAGCGCCTGTGCAAGATCACTTTATTCTTCTATTGAAGATCATGCAATTTTTTCAAAACAGTTCAATCAACCGAATCTATATGCACGTCGGCCTGCAAAGCTTTGCTTTTAATGCGGGCAGTGCTTTTGTATTTGTGTATTTACTTAAGGAAGGCATGGCCTTGCCGGTGGTTTTCCTTACAATCTCTGTTATGATATTATCGCGGTTGATTTTCAGAATGGCGGTGGTGCCGATTGTAAAACGGATTGGCCTGCGCAATGGCCTCATTATGGGCACCGGGATTGAAGCTTCTGGGTTTCTATTTTTGGCCAATGTTCACAGTGTTGGCCCATGGCTGATTGCCTATGTGATCATAGCAGCGTGCGGCACAGCATTTTATTGGACGTGTTACCATGCGTGCGTGGCGCGGTTGGGCGATGAAGAACATCGTGGTGCGCAAGTGAGTGCGAGAGAAGCGATTTTTGCGCTGACCGGAATTATTGGTCCGTTATTTGGCGGATTTGTGCTGACACTTTTTGGGCCGTTCTATGCTTTTGCGGCTGCAGCAATAGTAAATTCATTAGCCATTATTCCCCTTTTCGCAGTGCCCCGCATGGAGATTTTGCCCGAAACGACGATTGACCGAAAAGCAAAACTTTTTGCCTTTGGCATGTCATTCTCAGACGGCGTTGTTGCGCTTGCTGTCAATTTTGGCTGGCGCATCGTTTTGTTTAAAACGCTGGGCGAAAATTTTAATGCCTATGCTGGCGCGATTGCATTTGCCAGCATAGTTGGCGCGGTGATGGGATTGGGTGTGGGCCGTTTGATTGATCTTGGTCACCACAAACGATCAGTTCAAATTGGTTTGGCATTTATGGCCGGCACCGTTTTGGCAGAGGCTTTCGGCTATCATTTTGTGTGGGGTGCGGTTGCCGCCAACATGCTGGGTGCTGTGGCTGGGCCACTTTATATGTCGTCCATTATGGCTCCACTTTATAATGTGGGCAAAGCAACAGGATGCACATTTCGATTTAATGTTGTCGCCGAAAATGGTTTCGATGCAGGTGCAGGTCTAGGCTGCTTTGCCGCTGCTGCCATGATTTATGCGGGCTTCAGTTTCTTCTGGCCTCTCATCATGGGGCTCGGTGGTTGCATGGGTGTCTACCTAATTTTGCAGTGGTACAATCAGCGCTCCACCACGATACTGGAAAGTCATGCCGTTCTTTGATAACAGTTCCATCAACCGCCTTTACATTCATGCGGCATTGCAGACATTTGCTGAGAATGTTGGCGGTGTTTTTGTCTTTGTTTATCTGATCAAAGCAGGAATTTCAGCACCGTTGGTTTTTGCAGCACTGGCTGCGCTTTTTCTCTTGCGCATTGCTTTGCGCCAGATCGTGTTGCCTGTTGTAAAGCGAATTGGCCTTCGCAATGGGCTGGTGCTCGGCACGTTAATGGTTTCACTGTCTTATCTTTTGTTAATCGCTGTCGATGGCATTGGGCCCATGTTATTTGTGTTTATTGTGTTTGATGCGTTGAGCACGGCTTTCTATTGGACATGCCATCATGCCTATGTAGCACAACTCGGTGACGAGAAAAATCGAGGTGCTCAAGTCAGTGCGCGTGAGGCCATAAATGCCCTCATGGGAATTATTGCACCCTTAGTTGGTAGTTTTTTGCTGGTTTATGCCGGCCATTTTTATGCCTTTGCAGCAGCTGCCGCTATCGAGGCTATGGCGGTGCTGCCTCTCATGTCTGCACCCAATTCTCGCGTTTTGGACCGTGCCGTACTTGAACCCAAGACAAGACGGTTTGCATCGCTACTGTTTTTTACCGATGGCCTGATTATTTCGAGTTTTTTCTTCACATGGGTTATCGCGCTCTTTCAAACACTGGGTGAAAACTTTGGTGCTTATGGTGGCACATTGGCTTTTGCCGGATTGATTGGCGCTGTGATGAGTTTGGGCGTGGGCCGCATGATTGATCTTGGCCACCATAAGCGTTCTGTGCAAATCGCTTATGGTGCAATGGCGCTTGCCATAATTCTTAAAGCTATCAGTTTTGCTTCACCATGGAATGCAATTGCCGCCAGTGCGTTTGGTGCCATCGCATTTCCGCTTTACATGCCAGTGCTCATGTCGCGCATTTACAATATGGCTAAAGCCTCCACATGCCCTCTGCGGTTCAAGGTTGCCACTGAAGGCGCTTGGGATTTGGGAACGGGTCTTGGTTGTCTCATTGTCGCTTTGCTCACGGCAGCTGGTTTCAGCTATTTTTGGCCGCTGCTCTTGGCGCTGGTGGGTTGCGCTGCGGGCTATGGATTGATGCAAAACAAAACTTATCAATAGTTCGTTCAGAACGGTGTGCCGTCTTTCTTTGTGTATGTGTTCACGCGGTTGAGCACTTCGACTTTCATATCAATGTCGCTATACCATGCGGTGTCATTTGCGGAGCGCGTGCCAACTTCAAGATATTTCACTGGCTTATCAGTCAAGTTCTTCAAGCAATGGCCATTGCCATTGCCAGCTTTGAAACCTGCACACATTCCCGGTGAGAGAAGATGATCGCCGTCATCATCACTCAATGTGATCATGCCCTCAACTACATAAATAAATTCATCTTCGTTTTCATGCCAATGGCGCTGCGATGACCAAGCACCCGGTTGCAGTATAGCCAGATTGACGCCAAATTGATCAAGACCAAACACATCTCCTAAAACATGCTTTGTACGATGCATGCAGGGTTCGTTGTGGGGAGCAGGATAGCGCGAACCTTCACGCTTGGGCGCGTCGGTTGAATTAATGGCTGTTGGCGCTTTCATGCTTGGCCTCTATCTGATTCACTGCATCGACTACAGCATCAAAAGTGAGAAGCGTCGAGGCGTGTCTGGCCTTGTAGTCACGCACGGGGATGAGCGCTTCAAGATCCGACCATTTGCCATGCGGCGGTTCGCCATTTTCTTTGAGCATTTTATACATGGTTTCGCGCAAAACACGAAGTTCAGCGGCGGTTGAGCCAATAATATGCGCACCCATGACAGACGAAGACGCTTGGCCCAATGCGCAGGCCTTTACATCCTGACCAAAATCGCTGACCACACCATTTTCCATTGCAATATCAACGGTAACCTTCGATCCGCACAGTTTGGAATGACCCACCGCTGTAGCATCTGGATGTTCCAAACGTTTTAGGTGAGGGATATTTGCAGCAAATTCCAATATTTTTCGGTTGTATATTTCGTTGATCATATCCAAATGCCTTGGTCATGTAGTTTGCTTAACATGCGCCGCTCATGATATGGGGTGCGGCATAAGGTTTGTGAAGCGGGAATAATATTCTGATCTGAGGCGTAAGTTTAACCGTAGTCTCAATTCCGATCAATGTGCTGCCAAGGGAAGAGTTTAAGCCATGGATGCCAAAGTTCACCAGAGACCACCGTCTATGCCGGTTACTATGCCTACCAAAGAAGAGGCTGAAGCAGCCGTGCGCACGCTTCTCGCGTGGGCGGGCGATGACCCCTCGCGTGAAGGGCTGATCGACACACCGCGCCGTGTGACCAAAGCTTTCAAAGAATATTATGCTGGATATGAACAAGACCCAGCGGAAATTTTAGATCGCACATTTGCTGAAATCAGCGGTTATGACGATATGGTCATGTTGCGCGATATTCAATTCTCATCGCACTGCGAGCATCACATGGCGCCGTTCTATGGCCGTGTGCATGTTGCTTACTTGCCTAATGGTGCCGTGGTTGGAATTTCTAAAATTGCCCGCGTTGTCGAGGCCTTCGCCAAACGCTTACAAATTCAAGAAGCAATGACAGCTCAAATTGCAAAGGCCATTACCGATCATTTAGGAGCACGCGGTGTTGCTGTGATGATTGAGGCAGCCCACACTTGCATGTCCATGCGTGGCGTTCAAAAGCATGATGTGGCAACGATTACGACGCAGTTTACAGGTGAATTTAAAACCAATCCTGTGATGCAAGTGCGGTTCATTGATATGGTGCGTGCACCCAAGAGCAACTATTCGCTGTGAAAAATGCCGATGAGACACTTGAGTTTCAGCTAAAATTTGATGCCCAAGGTCTCATCGCGGCAATTGTGTGTGATATAGCTGATAACGCCGTTCTCATGTTTGCCTATATGAACCGGCAGGCCTTTGATGAGACAGTGCGAACAGGCATTGTGCATTTCTGGAGCCGTTCTCGCGCTGAACTTTGGAAGAAGGGCGCTACCTCGGGCGAGACTTTCGCCGTGCAAGAAATGCGTGTGGATTGTGATCAGGATGCTTTGTTGGTGATGGTGAAACCGCAAGGCAAAGGCAATGCTTGCCACACCGGGCGGCGCAGTTGCTTTTATAGATCGGTCGACGGAACCCGTCTGAAGTTTATCGATTAAGGCGAAGTCATAATACTCTAACCACTAACCCTCTTCTCCCTCCCCTCCTTCGGGGGAGGGCGGGGTGGGGTTGGTTCAGCAGGCGCAATGGTTGAATATCTGACTCGCAGACAGAACCCCACCCTACCCTCCCCTAGAAAAGGGGAGGGAGAATTTAATTTTGATCACGGTAAGCAGACTTCGCGCTCTACCCCGCGTTAGAAATATAGGCCTTCATATCAGCCGCTTCGCGCTCGATGGCTTCAATTCTGAATTTCACCAAATCCCCGATCGAAATCATACCCGTGAGTTTGCCATTGTGCACAACGGGCAGATGACGGATTCTATTTTCGGTCATCATCGCCATCAATTCCGACTCGCTATCGGTTTCAGAGCACGTTTTAACTTTGGCAGTCATCACGCTGGAAACTTCCAGATCCAAAGCCCCCGCCCCATCCAGTGCGATGCAGCGCACCACGTCACGTTCTGAGATGATGCCTTCAATTTTGCCTGTGGCGCTGAGAATGACAACGGCGCCTATTCGTTTCGTTGCTAAGGTTTGAGCAATGCTTCGCACCGTGTCTTGCGACTTGGCCGTGATAACATCGCGGCTCTTGGTGCTGAGGATGTGGGCTACTGACATCGCGTCCTCCTATGATTGTTTTTTCAGCCTAGCACTCGAATAATCTAAAAGATAGAATGCAATAAAGCCTGCAATGAAACCGCCCAAGTGGGCTTCCCAGGCAATTACGCGCTCTTCAAGAAATGCAGTTCCTGTCATATATTGGCTGGTGGCGGTGAACATGGTGAGCGCCAGCCACATGAGTGTGAACACCATTGCTTGCTTGTTTTTCAAAATTTGCAATGGAGACAAAGGCTGCACACGCTTAATTTGGCGCTGTGTCATGGTAGCCATGCCAACATTGCCCGCATACATAATAGGAATAGCAGCAGCAATCATGCCCGAAACACCAGCGGAGATACCCACCATTACCACAAACTCTCCCCAATGAACTATGAGACCCGCCACAGCACCAGCAATTGTCGAAATGGCGAGCAATACTAAATATCGCCAACTGCCAATGCGCAACACCACAGGCTTGGAAAAAATTATCAGCCAAAGGCTGTTGAACCCCAAATGAGTCCAATCAGCGTGAAGCAGGCCATAGGTTAACATGCTCCAATAGGCTGATCCCTTCATTTGCGGAAAAATCGAGGACGTGAAGCGGATGGGAATGAAGGCAAAAGCATATTGCGAGAAGATTTGCCACGACAGCCCTTCAAACCGCAACACACCATGGATCAGCACCAAAATCGCAACGACTGCGATAATAACCGGAGGAATATTGAAAAAGGGTTGTCGTGTTTTAGGAGCGTATTCGCCTTCAAAATTGGCATCCGATTGATCTGTCACGCTTTCCTCCTGATGGCACAGCTTGTGCACACCATACAGCAGACGTTCATGAATGGGACAGGCTTTTGCAAGTTTGTCTCTTGGAGGCTTAAGTTATGCAAGTTATTGATAGACCATCAACCGACCAAACGGCAACGCAGATTCTTCATCCAGGTAGCCGTGCCTTGTTCAGTTATTGGGAAAGCATCCGTGCTGAACGACCCTGCCCCATGCGCAGTGATCTGAATCTCCATCAATTGGTGCAGATTTTGCCGGACATGATGATTTTAGAGAAGAACATCCTTAACACTGGCTGGCAATATCGCTTGGCAGGCACCAGGCTTTGTGACTTTTTTCAAGGCGAACTCACGGGAAAAGACGCACTTGCCGGTTGGGAGAATTTTGAGCGCAGCGTCGTCGATAAATGCCTCGAAGTAACCTTGCAGCGCTCGCAGCCGAGCCTTGTTAGAATGCGTTTCATTTCCACCTTAGGAAACACGGTCGCAGCAGAAATGATCGCTTTACCGATATTTTCCAATAGTTTAAACCGCGTTCAAGTTATTGGCGGGTTCTTTCCATTCATTGCTCAGAACCGCAATGCGGTTGATCATTTGGTGCGGCGTGAATTGGTTTCAGCCCGCATGATCTGGACGGAGCATCAACAAGGGGATGCCTTGCTTGATCAAACCGGCCGACAAGCGCCCTCACACTTGCGCGTGATTCAAGGCGGCTTAAAATAATAATTATTATTAGTTGTGTGTGAAAACGTTGGCGATCTGTTAACTCTGCCTTTACTCGCTCGTTCCTAAATAGAAGCTGGTTTGATGCTTTCAGGCCGAGGCGCCCCGGGGTGAGAACGGTAAGGGCTAAGAGTTAGAGGTCGAACGTGAGCGCACTGAATATCGAGAACACCCCACCAATCGATGGCACTAAGCCAATGGGAATTATCTTTGGGCGGTTCATGTTGCCTGATATGTCCGAACATCCTTGTCAAGTTGTCGGTATAACATCTGATGGCGCAGTATTCATGACCGCTACAGTGCCTTCTAAAGGACAGTCTCTGGTTGCTTATCTCGAAGAAATTGGGCGCGTCGAAGCTGTTGTTATTGGACCCGCCGAAGGTGGATTTCAAATTGAATATGCGTTGCAAGGTGCGCGACTGGAGCGCTTACGCCAGCGCATCGATTGGCTGCGCAACAAAGATTCTGGCGCACCAGACACACGCCGCCATGCGCGCTTTGAACCCACTGAAAAAGTTTCCCAAATTTCACTGCCCGATGGGCGCGTCTATAATTGTGAAGTGATTGATATTTCAATTTCAGGCGCTGCGATTAAAACTGAAGTTATGCCAAGTGTCGGCACATTTTTAATGCTCGGCAAAATGCGAGGCCGCGTCGTGCGCTATATTGATCAGGGTGTGGCCGTTGAGTTCGTCAAACAATTAGACCGTGGGCAATTGCCACCAGTTTCAGGTCTGTCACCCCTATAAATCTTGCACGTCGACAACACCGGCTATCGCTTTGATGGCACCCTTCACTTGGGGTGTGATTGCGAATTTGGTGCCAAGGCCAATTTGCACTTCCCGGCCACCCTCCAGCATAAGCGTTAGTCGTGCAGGTGCTCGACCTCCCGGCTGCAAACGTTTGGCAATTGAGTCCAGCGATTTTGCGTCGCGTACAAATATTTCAATGCCTTGAACCACTGAGGCCGCGGCTTTATCGAGCACCTCGAGACCTTGCAACCGCAGTTTAATTTCCTCGCCATCGACATCGGCTTCAACGCGCGCGATCACGGCTTTGCCGGGCTCCAGCAAATCGCGCACCGCGTTGAGAGTGTCGGAAAAAACAATGGTTTCAAACTGGCCAGTGGGATCAGAGAAACCGACAAAAGCAAATTTATTTCCCGTTTTGGAGCGGCGCTCTTGCCTATAGGTTATGGTGCCTGCCAGCTTGGCTGCTGTGGCACCGCGGGTGAGGATTTTTTCTTGGAAGGATGCCCAAGATTCCACACCTAACCTTGCCAAGGGCTTGGTATATTCATCAAGGGGATGGCCGCTCAAATAAAAGCCCACCGCTTCAAATTCCTGCGCCAGTCTTTCCATCGGGGTCCACGCATCGCGAACCGGCAAAGTCAGATCATCACTCGCAGCTTTCATGCCTCCGAACATATCATTCTGCCCGGCTGCCGCTTCAGATGCGGTGCGATTGGCAATGCCAATGATGCTGTCAATGCCATCCAACACCTGCGCCCGGTTGGGATTTAAAGTGTCGAAAGCCCCAGCTTTGGTCATGCTTTCGAGCGCCCGGCGGTTCAGAGCTTTGGCATCAACACGGCGCGAAAATTCACCTAAAGATCTAAAAGGGCCGGCTTCTTTGCGCGCATTGACAATCTGCTCTACCGCCCCTGCGCCTACGTTTTTGAGAGCTGCCATCGAATATAAAATCGTGCCGTCTTTCACTGTGAAATCAACGCCGCTGCCATTGACTGATGGTGGAACAACTTTAATGCCAATGCGCTGCGCTTCTCTGCGGAATAACATCAACTTGTCAGTGTTGCCCATATCCAGCGTCATCGACGCCGCAAGGAACTCGACTGGATAATTGGCCTTGAGATAGGCCGTTTGATAGGACACCACAGCATAAGCAGCTGCATGCGATTTGTTGAAACCATAGCCTGCGAATTTTTGCACGTGTTCAAAAATCTCGTCAGCTTTTTTGGCATCCACATTATTCTTTAACGCGCCTTCGATGAAGCGCTCTTTCTGCGCATCCATTTCAGATTTAATTTTCTTGCCCATGGCACGGCGCAACAAATCAGCTTCACCAAGTGAATAACCCGATAGCACTTGCGCAATTTGCATCACTTGCTCTTGATAAACGATAATGCCGTAAGTTTCTTTGAGCAGCGGCTCAAGCATGGGGTGCATATAATCAGGCTCAGCATCGCCCAATTTATTGGCGATGAATTTTGGGATATTTTCCATGGGGCCGGGGCGATAAAGTGCCACGATAGCGATGATATCTTCCACGCAATCAGCCTTCATGCGCTTGGCTGTGTCGCGCATGCCTGAACTTTCCAGCTGGAACACGCCCACAGTGTCGCCGCTGCGCAGCATTTCATAGGTAGGCCCATCTTCATATGAAATGTTATCGATATTAAAATCAGGCTGGCGCACATGAATGAGCTTCAGCGCCTTGTCGATCACTGTGAGCGTTTTCAAGCCAAGGAAATCGAATTTCACCAAGCCTGCTGCTTCAACATATTTCATGCTGAATTGAGTGGCAGGCAATGACGAGCGCGGATCACGATAAAGCGGCACCAGCTCTTCCAGTGGTCGGTCGCCAATCACCACACCTGCGGCGTGGGTGGAGGCATTGCGATAAAGCCCCTCGATGCGCAATGCGATATCGAAAAGGTTTTTCACATTGGGGTCGCGGTCACGCTCTTCCTGCAGGCGGGGTTCCATCTCAATATACTCACGCAAGGTGAGCGGATTGGCGGGGCTCATGGGGATGAGTTTGGAAAGCCTGTCCACCTGCCCATAAGGCATTTGCAGCACGCGGCCCACGTCTCGCGTCACCATGCGGGCCTGCAACTTACCAAAGGTGATAATCTGCGCCACACGGCCCACACCGAAACGGTCCTGCACATAATTGATAACTTCATCACGCCGATCCTGGCAGAAATCGATATCGAAGTCGGGCATGGACACGCGTTCGGGATTGAGGAAGCGCTCAAACAGAAGATTAAAGCGGAAAGGATCAAGATCCGTAATCGTCAGCGCGTAAGCCACCATAGAGCCCGCACCCGAGCCACGGCCCGGCCCCACTGGAATGCCATGGTTTTTGGCCCACGTGATGAAATCCGCCACGATGAGAAAGTAGCCCGGAAAATCCATGCGGGTGATCACACTCAGCTCGAATGCTAAGCGCTCTTGATAGTGTTGTTCGGTGAAGCCCGCCACCAGTCCGCGCGTGGCAAAGCGCTTGACCATGCCCGCCTCTGCTGCTTTGCGCAGTTCTTCGCCCTCGTCACCCTCAGCGAAGCGCGGCAAGATGGGCTTGCGGCCCTTCACCCAATAGGAACAGCGCTTGGCAATCTCAATGGTGTTTTCAACTGCCTCAGGAATGTCTGCAAAAAGCGCAGCCATTTCAGCCTGGGTTTTAAAATAATGTTCAGGCGTCAAACGCCTGCGATCTTCAGCGGCCACCACTTCACCACCAGCAATGCAGATGAGCGCATCATGGGCCACATAGTCATCGGGTGTTGCAAAGTAGCATTCGTTGGTGGCCACCAGCGGAATGGTTTGTTCATAAGCAATGTCGATCAGACCCTGCTCTGCCGCTCTTTCATTCACAGTGCCGTGGCGTTGCAGTTCGATATAGAAGCAATCACCAAATAGCGTTTTCAATTGGAGCGCATGTTGCACAGCCAGTGGTGCTTGACCTTGCACCAACGCGTCATTCAACGGGCCTTCTGGTCCACCGGAAAGGCAAATTAGACCTTCAGCACAGGCACTGAATTTTGCCCAAGACACATGCGGCTCTGCATTATCAGCTACATCCAGAAAAGAACTGGACGATAGCTTCATCAGGTTTTGATAGCCACGTTCGTTTTTGGCAATCAGCACCACGCTGGTGTGACGTTTCAATCCGCCTTGCTGCTGAAAGGGATTTGCTTTTTCGGCAGTTATGGCAAGATCAACTTTTAACGCCAATCCAATGATGGGCTGGATGCCCTTATCCGAAACAGCTTCGGAGAATTCGAGTGCACCAAAAAGATTGCCCGTATCCGTCATCGCCAAGGCAGGCATTTTTTGGTCTTTCGCCATGCCCGCCAACTTCTTAATCGGCAATGCGCCTTCCGAAAGTGAATAAGCAGTGTGGACACGGAGATGGATGAAAGTGGGTGCGGGCATAGGGGGACAATAGCGTATAGATGAAATGATTCAGAAATATTTTGAGGCTGTGCAAATCTCTTCCCACTCCTCCTTCCTCGCATCGCGGGGAAGGTGGCCCTCTTGGGCCGGATGGGGAGCTCGGCGCATAAATTTGGACACTGAGCTCCCCATCCGTCTTGCGCCAAGAAAGAGGCGCAAACCACCTTCCCCGCGCTGCGAGGAAGGAGAAGGGATTGCGGAATTTTATTGACTGTTTAATATCAATGCATGACCTTCATCCCAGACCTTTCTACCCTGCTCACTTACTCTGTCGCGTCCATCCTGCTTTTCATCACGCCGGGGCCGGATATGAGTTTGTGGCTCTCGCAGACCATTAATTCTGGCCGCAATTCAGGATTGGCTGCGGTTGCTGGCACCAATTTGGGATGTGTTATTCACACGCTTCTGGCGGCGTTCGGCGTTTCTGCACTCATCGCCGCATCGCACACTGGGTTTTTGGTTCTTAAAATCGTAGGTGCAGTTTATTTGTTGTGGTTGGCAGCAGATGCGATCCGCAATGGGTCTTCGCTCAACGTTTCAAGTGATCGTCGGAAAACTGTTTCACCGTGGCGCAGCTTTTTGCTCGGCATCAGCGTGAATTTAACCAACCCAAAAGTGGTGTTGTTTTTCATCACCTTCTTGCCGCAGTTTGTTTCAGCGACGGATGCGCATGTCACGGGCAAGTTGCTTTTTTTGGGCCTGTATTTCGTGGTGATAAACACACCGCTTGCGGTGCTGATGATTTTGGGCGCTGAACGACTGGTAACATGGCTCAAAAACAGGCCGCGCGTCATGCGCGGCATTGATTACACATTTGCTGGCGTGTTTGCTATTTTCGCGCTGAAAATCGCCTTTACGCAGGGGCGTTCGTGATTTCGGATTTCTGGAGTATGAAAAGAAATAGCCCTTGCACCGCGCGGTGCCAAGGACTATTTTTAATTAATAGGAATTAATACTCAGAAACTAATGTGCTCGCGCGCCTTCGCTTAAGCGTTCTGCTGCGGCACGGGCTGCGGCGGCAGCTTCCTCAGCAACTTCATCCCAGATGATGGCTTCGGGCATGCGCACCAATGCATGCTTCAAAACATCATCCACCATGGTGACAGGAACAATTTCCATTCCGTTTTTGACTGATGGTGGAATATCGGCCAAATCTTTCACGTTCTCGATCGGGATCATCACTTTCTTGATGCCGCCACGAAGCGCTGCATAAAGTTTTTCTTTCAGACCACCAATCGGCAGCACCCTGCCCCGCAATGTGATTTCGCCTGTCATGGCGATATCTTTGCGAACCGGAATGCCTGTCAGCACCGACACAATGGCTGTGGCCATGGCAATGCCTGCGGATGGACCATCCTTGGGCGTTGCGCCTTCTGGCACGTGCACGTGAATGTCCTTCTTATCAAACATCGGCGGCTTCACGCCAATGGCAGGAGCACGAGAGCGCACATAAGACGAGGCTGCGGAAATGGATTCCTTCATCACGTCTTTCAAGTTGCCCGTCACCGTCATTTTGCCTTTACCGGGCATCATGAGGGCTTCGATGGTGAGAAGCTCGCCACCCACTTCGGTCCAAGCTAGGCCGGTAACAACACCAACCTGATCTTCACCTTCGGCCATGCCGTGCTTATATTTTTGAACGCCAAGATATTTCTGCGCCAATTCCGCATCAACCTTGACCTTCTTTTTCTTGTTGGTCATCAGGTCTTTGACAGCTTTGCGGGCCAATGTGCTCACTTCGCGTTCCAAATTACGCACACCCGATTCACGGGTGTAGCTCTGGATCACTTCAGTGATCGCTTCCTTGGTGACTTCAAATTCCTTCTTGTCGAGGCCATGGTTTTCCATGGCTTTCGGAACCAGATGGCGCTTGGCAATTTCAGCCTTCTCTTCCTCAGTGTAACCAGCAAGGCGAATAATCTCCATGCGGTCCAAGAGAGCTGGCGGAATGTTAAGCGTGTTTGAAGTTGTCACAAACATCACGTTCGACAAATCATATTCCACTTCCAAATAGTGATCCATGAATGTGCTGTTTTGTTCTGGATCCAACACTTCAAGCAAAGCTGCTGAAGGATCGCCCCGGAAATCCATACCCATCTTGTCGATTTCATCGAGCAAGAAAAGCGGGTTGGATTTCTTGGCCTTCTTCATAGATTGAATGATCTTGCCGGGCATTGAACCAATATAAGTGCGGCGGTGACCACGGATTTCGGATTCATCACGAACGCCGCCCAAGCTCATGCGCACGAATTCGCGGCCTGTGGCCTTGGCAATGGATTTGCCCAGTGAAGTTTTGCCCACACCTGGAGGACCGACAAGGCACAGAATTGGGCCACGCAATTTGTTTGTGCGGCTTTGCACCGCAAGATATTCAATGATGCGCTCTTTAACTTTTTCCAAGCCAAAGTGATCCGTGTCTAAAACGCCTTGAGCAAACTCAAGGTCATTCTTCACCTTGGAGTTTTTGCCCCATGGAATGCTCAAGAGCCAATCGAGATAGTTGCGCACCACTGTGGCTTCCGCCGACATCGGGCTCATCTGGCGCAGTTTTTTGATTTCGGCATCAGCGCGCTCGCGGGCTTCTTTGCTGAATTTTGTGTTAGCGATTTTAGCTTCTAATTCGCCAATCTCATCCTTCTCGCCTTCACCATCGCCCAGTTCCTTCTGAATCGCTTTCATTTGCTCATTCAAATAGTATTCGCGCTGGGTCTTTTCCATCTGGCGCTTGACGCGACCACGAATGCGTTTTTCAACTTGCAGAACTGAGATCTCACCTTCCATGAAGGCAAAGGCTTTTTCAAAACGTTCTTCAACCGATTGAATTTCGAGAAGCGCTTGCTTGTCAGAAATTTTGATGGCCAAGTGGGCCGCAATGGTATCGGCCAATTTGGCCTGATCAGTGATTTGGCCAATGGTGGCCAAAACTTCCTGCGGCACTTTCTTGTTGAGCTTCACATAGGATTCAAATTGCGTCACCGCAGTGCGGGCCAAAGCCTCAGCATCGGTGTTGGCATTGATGATGTTTGGCAACAATGAAATTTCAGCTTCGAAGAAATCTGCGCGATCGGTGAATTTTTCGACCTTGGCGCGCTCCACACCTTCAACCAAAACTTTCACTGTGCCATCAGGCAATTTCAAAAGCTGAAGCACTTGGGCAAGCGTGCCCACTTCATAAATTGTATCAACTGCCGGATCGTCATCACCCGGATTTTTCTGGGCAACCAACATTATGCGCTTATCTTCGCGCATCACTTCTTCCAGCGCCTTGATCGATTTTTCACGCCCCACAAAAAGCGGCACGATCATGTGCGGGAACACCACGATATCGCGCAATGGCAATACGGGCAAAGTTTCAGTCGGCAAATTTTTCTTTGTCATTCTCGGTTCCTTTGCGACTGATGCCCTTGTGAAGAAAGCGACTGCGCATATTTTGATGACAGTGATGTGGAGTTGAAACCTTGCGGTTTCAACCCCCGATTTTTATGCAGAGGCCGGTGCTAACTTGCCATTCGCCTGCTTGTCGCGATCAGCATAAATCAGCAGTGGCTTGGCGTCACCGTCGACAACTTCTTTTGATATTACCACTTCTTCTACGCCGTCCATGCCGGGCAGATCGTACATGGTATCAAGCAAAATGGTTTCCATGATGGAGCGAAGCCCGCGTGCACCCGTCTTGCGATCAATAGCTTTGCGAGCGATTGATTTGAGTGCTTCTTCAGCGAGCGTGAGCTTCACACCTTCCATTTCAAACAGGCGTTGATATTGCTTTACGATAGCATTCTTCGGCCCAGTGAGAATTTCCACAAGGGCGACCTCGTCCAAATCTTCGAGCGTCGCCACTACGGGCAGACGACCAACGAATTCGGGGATCAAACCAAATTTCAACAGATCTTCTGGTTCAAGCTCGCGCAACACCGCTCCCATGCGCCTGTCATCTGGCCCGCGCACTGTGGCTGCAAAGCCCATGCCTGTGCCTTTTGATCGCATCGAAATAATGCGCTCAAGGCCCGCAAAAGCGCCGCCACAGATGAAGAGGATGTTTGATGTATCAACCTGCAGGAATTCCTGCTGCGGATGCTTGCGGCCCCCTTGCGGCGGAACCGATGCCACTGTGCCTTCCATGATTTTCAACAAGGCCTGCTGCACACCCTCTCCCGATACGTCACGGGTTATTGAAGGGTTATCAGATTTTCGGCTGATCTTGTCGATTTCGTCGATGTAAACAATGCCGCGTTGCGCGCGCTCAACATTATAATCAGCCGATTGCAACAATTTCAGAATGATGTTTTCAACGTCTTCACCCACATAGCCAGCTTCAGTTAATGTGGTTGCGTCGGACATGGTGAAAGGCACATCAAGAATGCGGGCCAAGGTTTGCGCCAGCAAAGTTTTGCCAGAGCCTGTTGGGCCCACCAGCAGAATGTTGGATTTCGCCAATTCCACTTCGCCATTCTTCGAACCATGGTTCAGGCGCTTATAATGATTGTGCACGGCAACTGAGAGCACGCGCTTGGCATGGTCTTGGCCGATCACATAATCATCCAGCACTTTGCGAATTTCATGTGGCGTCGGAACACCATCTTTAGATTTGGTCAGTGATGTCTTATTTTCTTCACGGATGATATCCATGCAGAGTTCAACGCATTCATCGCAGATGAACACGGTGGGGCCAGCAATCAGTTTGCGCACTTCATGTTGGCTTTTACCACAGAACGAGCAATACAGCGTATTCTTACTGTCGGTGGGTGCGTTCTTGCTCATATCAACTCCTATCAGTCGGCGGACTTAAAAATCAAATCACTGGGGCTAAGCATAGCCCTTTCCTGCGACTCAAATCTAGCTTGCACAGCGTTAAGTTAAACAATCCTTGCTTTTTAGAACAAGGACTGTTCACCTAAAACTGCAACTCAGCAACGTAACTATTTGGAATCGCTCACATCGGGGCGTTTATCGAGGACTTTGTCGATGAGACCAAATTTGACGGCTTCTTCAGCTGTTAAGAAATTATCGCGTTCGAGGGCGTTTTCTACCTCTTCAATCGTACGCCCTGTGTGTTTTACGTAAATTTCATTGAGACGGCGCTTCAATGCTTCTACGTTCTTGGCGTGGATAAGGATGTCTGTAACCTGGCCAGAATATCCGCCTGATGGCTGATGGATCATCACTGAAGAGTGCGGCAAGGCAAAGCGTTGGCCTTTTGCCCCGGCGCACAAAAGCAATGAGCCCATCGAAGCCGCCTGCCCCATCACCATGGTGGAAATGGCTGGGCGAATGAACTGCATGGTATCATAAATCGAAAGGCCAGACGAAACCACGCCGCCCGGCGAATTGATATACATGGCGATTTCTTTCTTTGGATTTTCGGCTTCCAAGAACAAAAGCTGCATACACACGGAAGCTGCCACTTGGTCATCAATTGGGCCTGTGATGAAAATGATGCGTTCGCGGAGCAACCGCGAAGGCAAATCATAAACGCGTTCGCCGCGCGATTCTTGTTGAATAACGGAAGGCCAAAAAGCGGCCTCTGGAGCATAGTTAAATGGATCGCGCATATTTTCCTCGGTTTTCGTGAATCACTTGCAAATTAGATATCATAGATAGGGAGTGAAAAGGTTAAGTGGAAGAGGGAGCTGGAGATCTCAATTCGGCAGATATTGACAATGCCATACTTTGTCCATACTCTACATAGATGAAGTCTATCTCTTGGAACCCAGACAAGGCGGCGGCACTGAGCAATAATGAGTTGCGAAATGCCATTGGCTTTGAAGAGTGTTTGGCAGCAATTGATGAAGGTCGTGTGCTTGATGATTTGCCAAACCCAAGTCCTCAATATCCACACCAAAGAATGTTGATTTTGAATATTGATAACTACGCTTATGTTGTCCCTTATGTAGATCACGATGGACATATATTTTTAAAAACAGTTTTTCCCAGCCGCAAATACACTGATAAATTTTTAAGAGCCCAAAATGAAAAATAAAACTCCTACGATTGGCTCATTCATCGATTCCGATGAAGAAGAGCTCTATAATATTATTGAGCGTGATGACTATGTGCCAGGTCCGAGCTTACTAACGCCTGAACGCTTGCTTGAGTGGCAAGTTGCTGCACGCGCCACAATAAATGAAGAACGCACGAAGATTTCAATACGTTTGCCGAAGACAGATTTACTGCGCCTCAAAGCTAAAGCCATGCGCGAGGGGATGCCTTATCAAACTTTGATTGGTTCAATTTTGCATAAGGCGGTTTCGAGATAGTGTCATAGGCCTTTGTGTTTAGTAGGGACGGCAGAGTTGTTGATGTGTTGATTGCAAAGGCATTGGCTCTAGGCTCTTGGCTTCAATAAAAAAACCTCGCAAGTCACCCAGCGAGGTTTCAAAATTTGCGCTTCGAAAAAATTACGCTGCGGTGCCTTCTTCTTCGTCTTCAACCAGCGCTTTCAGTTCTTCGCGGGTGACTGACTTATCCGAAACCTTAGCTTTGCCTACGATCACGTCGACCACTTTTTGCTCAAACAACGGGCCGCGCAATTCCATTAATGCGTTGCCGTTTTTGCGGTAATAATCAAAAACCTGCTTTTCTTGGCCGGGGAATTGGCGGGCGCGGCCGATGAGGGCTTGCTGCAATTCTTGATCGCCAACTTGCACGCCTTCCTTTTCACCGATGGTGCCGAGCACGAGACCTAAGCGCACGCGGCGTTCAGAAATCGCACGATATTCAATGCGGGCTGCTTCTTCAGTGGTGCCTTCATCGGCAAAGCTTTTGCCGGCTTTTTGCATTTCGCCATTGAGTGCCGCCCAAATGTTGTTGAATTCGGCTTCAACTAATTTTTCTGGCAGTTCGAATGTATATTGCTTGTCCATGGCATCCAGCACATCGCGCTTTAACTTCATGGCAGTCATTTGGCTGAATTCACGGTCGAGGCCCGATTTTACCATGTCTTTCAACTTGGCCAAATCTTCAAAGCCCAAACGCTTGGCGAAATCTTCGTCGATTTTGTTTTCGCCGGGCGCTTCAATGCCGTTTACTTTCACAGCAAACTCTGCAGCTTTTCCTGCCAGTTCTTTGGAACCGTAATTTTCAGGGAAGGTCACTTTCAAAGTGCGCTCGTCACCCACTTTGGCACCGATCAATTGTTCTTCAAAACCGGGGATGAATTGGTTTGAACCAATTTCCAGCGGAATGTCGTCGCCCTTGCCACCAGCAAATTCTACGCCATCAATGGAGCCTACAAAGTTGATATTTACTTTGTCGCCTGTTGCAGCGGCTGCACCTTCAGCTTTGGCTTCGAAGGATTTATATTGATCTGCCAAGCGGTTTAAAGCTTCATCGATGTGGGCATCAGAGTGAGCCACAACATGCTTGCTCAGTTCAATGCCAGAGAAATCTTTCACTTCGAATTCAGGAATCACTTCAGCGCGCAGCGTGAATGAAAGGTCGGCTTTGCCATCCATCACTGCATTCACGATGGCTTCATCTTCTGGGAAATTCACTTCTGGTTGATAGGCTGGCTTCAACTTGCGATCAGCAAACACTTGTTTGGCTTGGGCATCAACTGTCGTTTGAATCACTTCGGCCATCATCGATTTGCCGTACATATTCTTCAAATGCGCCACCGGAACTTTGCCAGGACGGAAACCCTTAATCTGGGCCTTGCCTGCCATGTCCTTCAATTTGGCGTCCATGTCCTTGGCGAGTTCGGCTTGGCCTACGACCACGTTAAACTCACGCTTCAAACCGGAATTTACTGTTTCTGTAACTTGCATAATCTCAATCTCTACTTTCAGTTGGGGCCATTCCGGGAAAGACCAGCGCATTAAAACTTGGTGCGGGCGGAGGGACTTGAACCCCCACGAGTTTCCTCACAAGAACCTAAATCTTGCGTGTCTGCCAATTTCACCACGTCCGCATTGCACTTGAGCCTTTTGGCCCCGGGGCATTTCAGTGGGCGGGCTATAGCAGAGGCTTTTGGCTTGTGGAAGGGCAGAATTCAGCTGATTTTGCAGATCAAATCTTCAGCGTTAAAATGGCTTTGGCCAAAAGCAGCAGCGGCATTGCCGTGCAGCCACACCGCGGCGCAGGCGGCCGCATAAGCCTCCATGCCTTGGGCGAGAAGGCCTGTGAGAATGCCCGCCAGCACATCGCCAGAGCCTGCGGTGGCCAATGAGGGCGGCGCATTGGTGTTCACGGTGGCGCGACCATCAGGATGGGCGATGACGGTATCTGAGCCTTTGAGGATGATAATTGCCCCTGAAAGCTGGGCCGCTTTAGCCGCGCGGTCAATTTTGGAACCTTCCAAGGTTCCAAACAAACGCGCAAACTCGCCTTCATGTGGTGTCATCACCACTTGGTGTGATGTGTTTTTCTGAATCCAATCATACAGTTCTAGCGGCTTCTTTGCGCAAGACGTTATGGCATCTGCATCCAGCACAACTTGAGCTTGGGTAGCAAGTATGGATTTAACATGCTCGCGGGTCCGCTCATTCACACCAGCAGCGGGCCCAATGCAAATGGCCGTGATGCGCGGATCGTCCAATATTTTGAAATCCGCCAGCATGACAGCAGTCACATGATTGGCGTGGACTTTGAGCGCATCCGCCTCGCCCACCAGCGTCACCAGCCCTGCCCCCGTTTGCAGCGCGGCCCGGGCAGCAAGACGCGAGGCCCCGGTGTTAAACTTTCCACCTGAAATGACGAGAGCATGACCGCGATTGAATTTATGACCTGCCGTTTCAAATCGCGGCAGCTGCAGCTTTGTGTTTTCTCGAAACTTGGGCGCAAGGGTTTCTAAAACCGAATCTGGAATGCCGATATCTAAAACCACCACTTCACCACACAGCGCCCTGCCCGGCTGCAAAACATGGGCTGGCTTTTTGCGAAAGAAAGTGATGGTGAGATCGGCTTTCACACATGCGCCGCGCGGCTGGCCCGTGTTGCCATCCAAACCAGAAGGCACATCAATGGAAATGATTGGAACGCCTGCGCCATTAATTTTATCAGCCAAGCTTTGCGGAAAATCTCGGTTGAGGCCTGCGCCGTAAAGAGCATCAATGATGAGTTCCGCACCACTCACATCATCTGATATTGCAACAGGCCAGCCCCACGCCTTTAAATATCGCGCGGCCACAACGCCGTCTTTGCCATTATTGCCGGGGCCACACAGCACCACAGTTTTGCGCGCGCCGAAGCGGCGGACAATCTCCTCCGCCACGGCACGCCCTGCATTTTCGATTAAAGTGGATGCATCAAGTCCAGAAATTGCATCAGCGCTTTTCATCGCCGCCGATGTTAAAATTTCATTCTTGTGGTTAGTGACTGACGTCAACTTTCTTGCCCTTTGGCTGGCCGATGTCTTTCAACATAGCGCCAAACCATTTGGCTTTTACATCAAATTCCTTGCCGCCTTTGATGCGCGGAAATTCAATGGCGCGAAGGACATTCTTTTTGCCTTCGTCATGGCCGATCACACCGCTCACACCTTTAAGGGCGCTCTTCACGGCTTCCTTCACCATCAACTTGATCAAAGCTAAGTCTTCTTTGTTGGCTTTTGATGAGCGGGCGAAATAACCTGATTTTTGCACGAGTGTTTTTTCTGCTCCCACCATGCTGGCAAAGCGTTTGGCGAACCACGCACCGGGGTTGATCTTGTCGATTTGCACATGGCCGAATGCGTCACGATCCGGCGCTTCGCCGCGTGCAGTCATTTCAGCAACAATGTCATTGATGCCGGCGCCTTCGCTGAGGAAAATCGTCACGCAATCTTTCTTGTCCATAATTTTTTTCAAGCGCTGGGCTTCCGCTTCAAGATCAATGGCAATTTCTGGCAGGTAAACAGCATCAATATCTTTATGCACCATTGAAAGATTAAAATCAGGCACAAACTTCAATTTCTTGAGGCGCTTGCGATAAGTCTCTGCTGTTGCGGCCGTGAGCCAACCACAGTTGCGGCCCATCACTTCATGGATGAGCAACATACGTGGATTGGTGGATTGTTCGTTGATACAGTTTTCAAAAAATATAGCACCTTGCTCTGCCGCAGTAACCGCACCCAAAGTCTGTTGAATGGGGATCACATCATTGTCTACTGTCTTAGGCAGGCCCACCACTGTGAGGTTATAATTATTGGCTTTGAGATAAGCTGCGAGATCAGCCGCTGTGGTGTTGGTGTCATCACCGCCGATGGTGTGCAGAATGGTGATGCCATCTTTCACCAATTGTTCAGCGGCAACTTTCAAGGGGTCTTGGCCTTCCTGCACCAGTCCACGCTTGATGCAATCTTTCACGTTGGTCAATTTCACACGGCTGTTGCCGATGGGTGAGCCGCCGTGTTGCAACAGAATATCAGCTTGTTTGCGTACCGCTGGTGTGACCTTGACCGACCAACCTTTGAGCAAACCCATATAGCCGTTACGATAGCCAATGATTTCGGCCTTTGGTAATTTTTTGGAATATTCTGCAATCAAGCCGCCCACGGCTGCTGACAGGCATGGCGCCAAGCCACCTGCGGTTAACATTGCGATTTTGTGTTTCTTTTGTGCCATGATGAGCGCTCCTCAGAATCTGATGGCGCTGTACTAGAATAGTCTGAGCACAATTGAAAGAATGGAGTTTTAAAGATGGAAAATCAGGTTCCCGATGCGGTGACACTTCTTGCGCAACGCCTGTTGCAAAAAGATTTTAGCGACATTCCAGAGCGCGAGCGCCGCGTGATTGAACGCGTGGCCAAACGTATTTCTATTTCGCGCGATACCAACACCGATGACGAACAGGCGATGACCTTTGGTGATCGATTGGCCGACACCGTAGCCAGCTTTGGTGGTTCATGGACATTTCTGATTCTCTTCGCAGTGTTTATCGCAGCTTGGGTGCTTCTAAATTCTGTGATGTTGGTGGGGGGCTTTGACCCCTACCCTTACATTTTGCTCAATTTATTTATGTCGATGTTAGCTTCGATTCAAGCACCAGTTATTATGATGAGCCAAAATCGACAAGCCGTAAAAGACCGCCTCGCCGCTGCACATGATTATGAAGTGAATCTCAAGGCGGAAATCGAGATTATGGCCTTACATGAAAAGCTAGACGAAATGCGCGCTAAGGATTTGGCGGAGCTGCTGCGCCACTTGAAGGATCGGAAATAAACCGCTGCAACTTTCAGTCATTGCCCTCAGGTTTTACGTTGTAGATGCGTTCGCGAAAAGCCAGTGCAAGCCGTGCAATGTCAAATCCCATGGCGCGGTCTGTAACATCGTCAGGAAAACAAGTTTCAATTTCGTGTGCCAGAGCCTGCAAATTTACAGGCACGGTGCGGCCCGTTACTTTCAAAGCGCGCAGTGCAACGGCCGCTAAGCTGGCAAGGCACTGTTCAAATAATAGGCTGGAGCGATCATGTTTCTGCCACGCAAGAAAAACAGGCGAGGCCACATCATCTTGACCAAAGCCACCGGATTCTGAACCGGGCAACAGCGTGGGGCTGGCCAGCATGCGCATCTCTTCCTCATAGCCTACAATAGCCATGGGAATGCAGCCGAGATAAGTTTGGCCTTGCTCATAACCTAAAAGCTGCGGCAGCAGCGACACAGCAGAGTCTTGAAGTTTGGCAGCAATGCGCCCGCACAGCACGGCGAGATTAGTGTAAGCACATACCAAGCCATCCAGTGCGGCGGCAGCTTGCATGTTATGATAACCGCCTGTGCTCACCACAGGTTCAGTTCCCAATTGCTGGCCAGGTGGAAACACCACGGGATTATCGGTAATGGCACTCAAGGATTGTTGAGCTACTTCTTGGGCAGTTTGCGCCGCACGCCGCGCCTGCCCTAAAATGCGTGGCAAAATGCGGATGCTCACAGGGGCCTGATAAGGCCTACGCGGCTCACTTCCGCCTTGCATAAGGTGGCGCAGTTGTGAAAGCGCCCACGCATCATGCGGGTTGTTCCAACAGCCCTCAAGTTCTTCGGCAAAATGCCCATGCGGTGTGTTGAAGGCTTCAGCCGCCAAGGCAAAAATTTCAACGGCCAACAGCAATCGTGCCTGCGTTGACAAGGCGGCATCGGCAATTAATGCCGTGGCCGCAGGTGAACCATTGACCAGCGCCAACATATCTTTTTCCGCCAGCGGCCAGTGTGCGGCACTCTGAAGAAACACATGTGACAACGATAGAATTTCGCCAGCCCCGCCCTGCCCGCGCGCTGGAACATAGGGCATGGCTTGGCCAGATAGCATATCCACCACAGCTTGCGCGATCGGCGGCGACACCGCCGCATGACCTTCAATGAAATTGGCAAGCCTTGCAAACACAATGCCGCGTGTCACCCTGTCTGGTAGCGCATCGCCCCAAGAGGTAGCGCGGTGGTGGGTGGGTTGAGCCGCTTGCGCTTTGCGCCCGGCCTCATCCAACCGCATTTTGGCGCGTCCGCCATAGCCCGTATTGACGCCATAGATTGTGATGTCGGGCCTTTCAATCAGTGCCATAAAAGCATCGCGCGCATTTGCGATAGTGTTCTTGGCTGCTGCACTCAGCTCGACGGCCTCCCCCACCCAAGCCACCTGCTTAAAATTTTCCAAAGTGAAATCAGCGCGGCTGTTGAGTGTGATGGTCATCTTAAAAACGCGCCTCTTGTTAAACTCACATCACAATCTGCAGCAGAGGCAATCATTCGGCAAGCGATGTAAATGAACATCAACAATGAGCAAAATTTCATTTGAGTTACTGTACACAACCTCTAGAAAAGGAATGCACTGTTGAAGAGGGGATAAATTGATGCGCTATATTTTTGTGATGATTGCTTTTTTTGGCCTGACACATTCGGCCTTCGCCATGGATGGCGTTAACACTGATACCGGCGACGCAGTGACCGTGGATGATGGCACAGTTTTCACTGTTGATGCTATTGTTCCGGTTTTCAATGCCGATGGCGATGAATTGGATTTGACCGTGCAAAAAGTGACGCCCGGCGACAAAGTTGTTACCGTTGATTTTCTAAACGTCGATTCCGGTGAAGCGTCAACTTTCGAGTTTACCACCCCTTGATTGGTCGTTTTGCTTAACTTTTAGGCTTTCTGATTAATAATTAATCAACTCCATCAACTGCTGTTTGTCGCAGTGTCGCTAAACCTCTGAATTCATTGCATTCGCCACTTGGCATGAACCCTGCAACCGCAAGAACACATCAACTAGAGGCGCCACACCTATGAAAAAAATTGAAGCCATCATCAAGCCGTTTAAGCTGGATGAAGTGAAGGAAGCCCTGCAAGAAGTGGGCATTCAAGGCATTACCGTGACTGAAGCCAAAGGCTTTGGCCGCCAGAAAGGCCACACCGAGCTTTATCGTGGTGCTGAATATGTGGTGGATTTTTTGCCGAAGGTGAAAATCGAAATCGTTGTTGCCGATGATTTGGTGAATAAAGCTGTTGAAGCTATTCAAAATGCTGCCCGCACGGGCCGCATTGGTGATGGCAAGATCTTTATTTCCACCATTGAACAGGCTATCCGCATCCGCACCGGCGAGTCCGGCACGGACGCTCTATAAGAAAGTCAAAGTAAAACAGACGCCAAGCAGAGGACTTACCCATGGCTAAAGAGAATAACCACATCGCCGCCGCCTTGCAGATGATCAAGGACAAGGATGTTAAATACGTAGACCTGCGCTTCACCGATCCGCGCGGCAAAATGCAACATTTGACCATGGATATTTCCCAGATGCATGCTGATGCTTGGGAAGAAGGCTTGATGTTCGACGGCTCTTCAATTGCTGGCTGGAAGGCCATCAACGAATCCGACATGATTTTAATGCCTGATGCAGCCTCAGTTCACATGGACCCGTTCTATGCGCAAACCACCATGGCTGTGTTCTGCGATATCATCGATCCGGGCACAGGCGAAGGTTATGCCCGTGACCCGCGCATGATTGCCAAGCGCACTGAAGCCTATCTGCAATCGACCAAACTGGGCGACACAATTTTTGTTGGCCCTGAAGCTGAGTTCTTCATTTTCGACGATGTGAAATTCTCCACCTCGCCTTACAACACAGGCTTCAAGCTGGATGGCATTGAATTGCCAATCAACTCTGACCGTGATTATGAGCAAGGCAATAGCGGCCACCGCATGCGCACCAAGGGCGGCTATTTCCCAATGAATCCGATGGACTCTGCGCAAGATATGCGTGGCGAAATGCTTTCAGTGATGGGCGAGATGGGCCTTGCCGTTGAAAAACATCACCATGAAGTTGCTTCATCACAGCATGAGCTTGGAACCAAGTTCCAACCTTTGACAATCGCTGCTGATCACATGCAGATTTATAAGTACGTGATCCACAACGTGGCTCACGCTTATGGCAAGACTGCAACCTTCATGCCAAAGCCTGTGATGGGCGACAATGGTTCTGGTATGCATTGCCACTTCTCCATTTGGAAAGACGGCAAGCCGATGATGGCTGGCAATCAATATGCTGACCTTTCGGAAATGTGCCTTTACTTCATTGGCGGCGTTATCAAGCATGCCAAGGCCTTGAACGCGTTCACCAACCCTTCAACAAACTCTTACAAGCGTTTGGTGCCGGGTTATGAAGCGCCCGTATTGCTGGCTTATTCGTCGCGCAATCGCTCAGCCTCTTGCCGTATTCCGTTCACA
>JANYHE010000073.1 GCA_025359215.1 Hyphomicrobiales bacterium | reverse complement strand
TGTTTGCTTGTTTTGGAGTGAGGCGGAATCGTTCAAAGCCTTGGCGATTGAGGGCCAAGTTCGTCAGTGTCTAATTTTGGTGAGGCGGCTATAAGGGCCAGTTGTTCCGGCGTTAGATCGGATTCACTGGCACTTCTTTCGCGCCATTCGTCCTTCTTGCGGTTTTTCAACCAGAATATGCAGGCCGTGGTGTCAGGCGGATATCTTTCGATATATTCGACCTTGACGTTTTCACCGGTTTTTGGATTGGCAAATATCTTGACGGCTGGATGGGAATAGCCAAGGGCACGCTCATAGAGCGATTTTTCAACTCGGTTGTCAGACGCTTCCTTCCCTAATTTTAGGGCATCCAAAAATTCGGGGTGTTCAATTTTCCAATTGTTGATTGTTGCTAAGCTTTTGCCAAGAATATCTGCAACCTGATTGTCAGTTGCACCCAGAATCTGGCACAGCTTTTTTGCAGTGTCTGCAAATTCAGGTTTGTAGTCAGTCGGACGCCCAAGGGGGCGACTGGGTTTTTTCATTTTGGTAAAGCCCCGTTGAGATCAGCCCTTGGAGCGAGCGATGTGGCCCAATAAAAAACCGCCTTTGTGGGGCGGTTTGGGCAAATTTGTGATTACAGACGAAAACCATTAGTTTCAGTCGATTGATTTGTCAAGAGGGCTATTTTCGCAATTCTGGTTTGTTGCTTGGCTTGGCGGTCGGCTCCATGTGGGAGCGAATGTTGGTGATTGGTTTTTTAGTTGTGCCCGTGTAGTGGATTTCGAGTGATTGCAAAGCGTCTTTGAGCATCGAATAAGCAACACCCGTGGCTACCGCCCTGTCGGCATAACCATAATATTTTTTACCGTAGTCAGCAGCTGACATTTCATGCAGTGCCATTTCTCTAAATGCCCGTGACGCTTTTTGGCCAATAGCTTGCATGGCGATTCCAAAGGCTTTCACGCTGTCCAACCTATAGCCCATCATGTCGTTACCGCCACCTCCGTCCACCCTGATTTTAGAGAGGTCCACAGCGCCAACAGGAGACAGGCCACCCATGTACCACTGCTTATGCGCTAACTGCCCTGCTGCGTGTTGAGGTTGATCTATGATGCCACGTGATAGCATGTGATCGAGAACCGAGCCTAAACGTTTGACGCGGCGGTTGGAGTCGGTTTTAAATTCGTGAACCTCCCCATGAGCGCGGGCCATGCGTTCTGGCGTTGGATCATTCTCAAATTGAGGCGCGTTTGACTGTGGAATTTTTTTGCTTTTCTTGGCCACGATTTATGCCCCCAACAATTTTAAAAAATATGAAACGACGCTTAAGGCAGAGTAAATAAAAATTGCCAGCAACACCCATGTGATGATGATTCCTGCAATCGTGGCCATGTGCTTGCGGTTCATGAGTGAAAAGCCCTTGTCACGCGTCTTACAAAAGCTTTGCGATCATCTTCTGAAAGCTGCCGTGTTTGGATTTTTTCGGCAAATGGATTGACCTTGTGCAAGCTTTCTGTTTTAAAATCAACGCTCACAGACCAATCCCCATCAAATTCGTGTGGCCATACCGCTGGAACGGTCCACCGTTTGTTTTTCCGCGCCTGATCGTCCATGAACCTCACTGACATTTTTTTTGCAATCCTATATTCCCGCCAAGCCATCCAAGGCCCCATTGTGGCTGGCCTGTCAATTCCTGTTTGAATCCAAGGCTCCAGTGAAAGAATTGGGCAAACACCATCGTTCGTGTGGCCAAATGCGACGGCCATGGCTTCGAAGTTCTCTGCTGTGATATTGCGAACAAGGGCCATTTAATTTGTTTTTCCGGCTTGATTATGGGCTTCAATAAGTTTGAGGGCGGCAGCTCGTTTGGACGCTCGGTCCAATTCAGATTTGCCTTCGAGAGGCCTTCCAGCAGCTATTCGGTCGTTCATCGCGGATCGGATTGCGGGGATGAAAAACTTCCACGATGTTCGAGAATTGGCTTTGGATGCGATGGCCGAAACGACAGGCAAAACATCCCGCTCAAGGTTCGCCCCCGCTGCGATAACGGCCTGAATGGGGCCTGTGATGAATAATCCTGGTGCTGGCTCTCGCTCCCACCCCGCCGCTTTTCGTAAAACTTTTTCAAGGTCAACTAAACTCAACTCAGCAACAGTGGTTGATACAGGTAAGATGGTTGTTGAGTTTTCTTTTGTGAGATGTGAGATGTGAGATGGTAGCGGTTTGCTTGGAGTTTGCTGACCCGTTTGCTTAAGCAAATCACTAGCAATTGCTTGTGGTGGTTCTTGTGATTTCAATCGCTTAGCCTCAACACCTTGTTTGCCAACCGTTGAGCGAACCTCTGTGAGATTTTTTGCTTTTTGAATTTCCTGTGTGATGCGATTGTGAAAAATCTTGTTTTCGACAATCTGAAAAAACTCCAAAACCTCACCCTTAAGGCGCTCCCATTTGGCAGGTGTGCAGCGCACAATTCGGGCTAAAATCTTGTCGTCATTTGGCAGCTCTCCCCCGGACTTCCAAAGCACCATGAGCAGCAATAAATAGGCCCCATGCGCCTCGGTGGAGAGGTGCGTCGTGTCCGCCAAATAGTCGGCAACATAGAGGGGCATGAAAGGGAAATCAGCCATGGCTTGCCCCTCGTTGCTTCAAAATCGCTTCGGCCTTGGCTAGCAAAGCGGCATAGCGGCGGGGCTTTGCAGCGACGCAATCAAGCCCGTGCAAAATTGTGGAGTGGTCACGGTCGCCAAAATGCCGTCCGATGTTAGCCGCCGTCAAATGAGTGTGAGTGGTACATAGCGCGTAAGCCACAAAGCGAGCAGCTACGAGTTCCTTAGCGCGTCGATGGCCTGTCATGGCTGACACGGGCAGCAATGCCGCCTTGGCCACAGTTTCGATGATGACGGCCACTGTTATTTTTACATTGGAAGGTTGTGATGTTTCGATTTCGAAGCGTGAGGAGTTTTTGAGCGTTAGAACCGATGCCAGAACAGGTGGCAACAGCGGATCTGGCATAGGCGGCGGTAACACAGATTTTGGCGGTGGTGCTGGAAGTGCAAGAGGCCGGACATAAACGCTGGGCTGGGGTGCCAGCATTCCGAGGCGCTTTCTTACCGCCCGCATGTGATCAAGCATGTCGTCGCGGCCTGTAAATGTCTTGGCGGCGCTGGCTTCAATTGTCATTGTGTCAAATCCCCTTGAATGATTTTAGTGCGGCCTTGCCAATGCTTTGCATCTTTGCCGCAGACATCGCCGCCCTTGCGTGTGAGATTGCCCTTGCGCCAGATGGTAAGCTTTTCATCGCGCTCGTGTTCGATCATGTGGCCTGTATTGCGTTGTGATAATATGCGGCCATCAGCCAACGTCATGTCGCGTGTGCATTTAGAGCCTTGGAATATCTTGTGATGTGCGCATGTGGTGCAGGAAGGGTTCATGCCGCCACCCGTGCATTAAGAGTTGCACCCCATGCCGATAAAAGCTTTACGGCTTCACCCAAACTGTAAACCACGACATATGGCACTTTGCAGCGCAAGCAATCATTCTCGAATTCAATCTGCTGTTTTGTTTGCTTTTCATTTGGCGCTTTAACTTCAATGAAATGCGCACGGCCATCGATGATGAATTCCAAATCAGCAACGCCCGCCGTCATGCCAGCTTTTTTAAGGTTCGATCCGTCAACATAACCACGCTTGCCTTCATTCACATTGCTATGAAACATCACGCGCGGTTTAAGGCCAAGCTTGCACCATGAAACGATGTTCTGTTGAATGATCTGTTCTGGCCGCTGGCGCTTTGGCTTCGATGTGAATTTGAAAAGTGGTGTGCGGCTCATGATGCCTGCCTGAAAATTTCACCCGTTTCCAAGTTTGTTTCTTCGCGCCCGCCCGCCCGCGTGAGGCCTTGGTCGCTCACAATAGCGATTGCTGCCATTTTTTCAGGGGTTACAGCGTGTTTCACGCCGCTCTGGTGCGAATGCGCCTCAAGCATTGAAAGCATAGCGTCCACAAGCTCGCTGTGAGTTTCAAATTCTGCACGATTTACGGCCCGCTTTTGCCGAAGCTTAACCGCGTCTTTCCACGCCTTGAATTCGGCAGTCGGAATGGTTCCACGAATATTATCGTAGATGTCTTTTTTTTGGTCGGAAAGTTGTTTGGCTTGGCCGTCCAAATCATCAATCTGTTGCGCAGCCGATCTTAAAAGTGCTTCGTTCATTTCATTGCCTCAAAAAATGACCGTGACGTGGTGAGCGCCACGGTCCAGTGGCCGCGCAGGGAGGAACGCGCGGGGGGAATTATGTTCATAGGAAAGGCTCCAAAGCCTTCCGCATGTCATCGCCTTTGATACCGTTGCGGCGGAGCTTTTGAGCATATGATTTGAGATGTGCAGGAATGACAAATGGAACTCCTGTCCTTGTAATGATCATCTTGGCAATACTTTCGGGCGTTCTCTTTTTGCCAAGTTGGGCGGCTCTCATTTTATTGCGCAAGGCTTGCGATATGTTCCCTTGTGCGGCCCGCCAGTTTGCCAGATGAATTGCACTCATTTTCTTGCCCAATTTTGACGCGCTGATTTTAGAGCGGGCTTCAGGCGAATGCTTGCTGCCCTTCCTCATGAGAAAATCCGTGAGATGTGATGATTTAAGCCCAGCAATGAATCAGTGCCTAAGCACCCAACGCCAGCCACGGCCCACATCATCATCACTCTAGCTTTACGGAGACGCTCACGGTCGCCTTTGGTGATGTGGCTGGCATTGATAAGGTTCAGGAAGCGCACGCCCACCCTTACGGTTAAGGCACGCCCTCGACCTGCAAGGGACGCGTTAATTGCGCTTCCTGAATTCGTGCCCGCACACGGGTTCAAGCCGCGCACGGGCCGCAACCATTGCGAAACAGAGCGCTGGGGGCAGCGACTTCCATTCGTGGCTGCGATAGGGTTGACCGTTAAGGGTAACAAACGGTAAATGTTGAAATTGGAAAAAACATGCTGCTTGTTGCAGCAATGTTGAAAAGCCCCCGCCCCGATCATCATCATGCGGCCTCATCGTTTGAGGAAACATTTTGTGGGAAGAAATCAGTTGGAGACAGTTCAATTCCCAGCTCTTTGGCTTTGTTTAAAAGAGGCACCTGGTGCTTTTGCGGGATTAACCCGCCCGTTCCTCCCGCATCTGCTGGATATGTCCAACGATATATTCTCGACAAATCAATGCCCAAAATTTCCGCCACTTGTTTGTGGCCACCAAATTTTTCGACTAGCAAATCTGCAGGGGTTTTATTCATAGCACCACTATTTGCGTTAAGCGCAAATATTTGTCAAGCATTTTTGCGTTATTGCCAAATGAAAATATTTGCGTTTTATGCAAATTTGACTTGACTTAAATTTGCGAATAGCGCAAACATCAGCTCCATATTCATTTGGAGCACAACATGCCAAACACCACCACGATCAGCACCCGCCGCGGGCTTTATCTGAAAGCCAAGAACAGCAACTTCCCAAAACTCGCCAACATTCCAGCCATTC
>JANYHE010000005.1 GCA_025359215.1 Hyphomicrobiales bacterium | reverse complement strand
ACATGGACGCAGCAGGTGGGCTATGTCGATATGGCTGTAACACTGGGCACTGGCACCTACCACACCTATGTTTATGGCACCGGAGTGACGGCGGCCAACGTTCATTCCAACACGTTCTTCTTGTAGCTGTCAGAATTCCCCCACGCTTGGCCGATGACCGGCGTGGGAGAACTTTTGCTTGTAGGTGAAACAGTAGCAGTCGCACCGTCACACTGAGATGTTGTCAATCAGTCGCGTTTTGCCCAACCATGCTGCGGCCAGCAGGCGGAGGGGTTCTGTGGTATTGGTTGGTACGGCTAGTGTTTCTGCATTGCGGGCGGCGACATAATCCACTTTAAAGCCCAGAGTGGTGAGCGAACGAGAGGCGGCTCTGGTGGCTGATTGTGGGTTTTTGCCGTTGCGGATTTTATCTGCGGCTTGTGTGAGGGATTTATAGATTGCTGTGGCTTGGCTCCGTTCCGATTTGGTGAGGTAACGGTTGCGCGATGACATGGCCATGCCATCATCCTCGCGGTGGGTGGGAACACCGAACACCGTGATGGGAATGCTTAAATCCTTGGCCATGCGCTTGACGACCATCAGCTGCTGATAATCTTTATCGCCAAACATCGCGGCAGTGGCTTGCGATTGGATGAACAATTTGGCCACAACCGTTGCCACACCATCAAAAAAATGGGGGCGGAATTTATCTTCCAGCCCCGCTTTGGCGGGCCCCTCCATGTGTATACTGGTGGCAGCATTCAAATTGTACATTTCTTCGACGGTGGGAGCAAAGATCAGCGGTACGCCTTCAGCTGCCAATTTTTCAACATCACCTTCCTCATCGCGCGGGTAACGGCTTAGATCTTCTTTCAATCCAAACTGAGTGGGATTGACGAAGATCGAGACGACTACGCGGTCGGCCTGTTGGAAGCCTTCTCGCACCAGCTGTATGTGGCCATCATGAAGGGCCCCCATGGTGGGCACAATGGCATGTGACAGGTTATCGGCTTTCCAGCGGGCCACTTCGCGGCGCAGACTTTCTACTGTGCGAACAATTTTCGGTTTCATGAGCGGCGGTCTTTCGATTTGAGTATAGGCAGAAGCGGGCTGTCTTTCACATCTTCCATAACGAAATAAGAATGTGTGCCTTCCACCATGGGCAATGTGCCGATGACGCCGCCTAAAATTTCTCGATATTCGCTCATGTCGCGCACTCTGATTTTAATCAGATAATCAAAACCACCACCGACCATGTGGCATTCGAGAATCTGTTTCACTGGCTTTACAGCGGCATTAAAGTTTTCCAAAGTGGCTTCGTCAGTGGCGCGCAACTTCACAGTGACAAACACCATAAGGGCCTGGCCCATGGATGCAGGATCGATGCGCGCGTGATAACCTTTGATGATTCCTTCTTGCTCCAAGCGGCGAATGCGCAAGGTGCAGGGTGTGGGCGAAAGGTTGACGCGCTTTGAAAGTTCCACCACAGCCATGCGGCCATCGTTTTGCAGGTGGTCTAAAAGTTGCAAATCAACATTATCAAGTTTCTCTAGCTTTGACACATTTGGCATAGTTTATCTCTATTTCTAGGGTTTTTTCTGCTTTAATACAGCAGAACAGACTATGGAATAGGTGAAATAAACTTTCTAAATTCAGCTACGATAATCCTCAAATTTGGAGGTTGCCATGCCCATTCTGCCAAGCCGTGATGCCGTTGATGCTCGTTTGTTTGCCGATGAAACTTTCTTAGTCAAATTGCTTGTTGCCGAAGCACAACTCAGTGCCAACGACACTGAAAAGGTTTCAAAGCTGGCTGCCAAACTGGTGCATGCCGTGCGTGCCAAACGCCAAACACAAGGTGGCATTGATGCCTTCATGCAGGAGTATTCACTATCCTCAGAAGAGGGCGTGGTTCTGATGTGTTTGGCCGAAGCGCTGCTTCGCATTCCTGATGCTGAAACGGCCGACAAATTAATTGCCGACAAGATTGGCGGTAAAGATTGGCAATCACATTTGGGGCAATCAGAGTCACTGTTCGTGAATGCTTCTGCTTGGGGCCTGATGCTCACCGGCAAAATTGTGGCCTTAGGGCAAGATGTGAGTGGTGATGCTTTCGGATTTCTGAAGAGGTTTGTGCGTAAATCAGGCGAGCCTATTTTACGCAATGCCATGAAGCAGGCCATGCGCATTATGGGCCGGCAGTTTGTGCTTGGCCAAACGATTGAGGATGCGCTGACAACGGCCAAAGCTCAGGAGGCGCTGGGCTATCGCTACTCCTACGATATGCTGGGTGAATCTGCTATGACTATGGCGGACGCTGAAGAGTATCTACGGTCTTATAAAATGGCCCTGGCCAAATTGGGAGCCGCCGCCAAAACCAAAGACATATTTTCCAACCCCTCACTGTCTGTCAAACTATCGGCGCTTCATCCGCGTTATGAAGAAAAAAATGCAAATGCTTCATTGGATCATTTGTTCAAATCTATGTTGGACTTGGCACAAAGCGCAAAGGCTTTGAATGTGGGCCTGACGGTTGACGCCGAAGAGGTGCCGCGCCTTGAGCTGTCTTTGGAATTGTTTGGTAGGCTTGCGCATGACCAAAGCTTGAAGGGCTGGAATGGACTTGGCCTTGCTGTGCAGGCCTATGGGCGCCGAGCGCGGCCCGTGCTGGATTGGATAGCGGAGCTGGCAGCTCAAACAAGCCGCGTGTTTCCGGTGCGCTTAGTGAAGGGTGCCTATTGGGACACGGAAATTAAGCGCGCGCAGGAAGCGGGATTGGAAAACTATCCCGTGTTCACACGCAAGGTTTCGACTGATGTGAGCTATTTGGCTTGTGCCCGATTTATGCTTTCCCGCCGCGATGCATTCTACCCGCAATTTGCCACCCACAACGCCCAGACTGTTGCTGCCGTTTCAGTGATGGCAGGAGTGGACCGTGGTTTCGAGTTTCAGCGTCTGCACGGCATGGGGCAGGCGCTTTATGATGAAGTGATTGCTGACCAACCCTGCCGCATTTATGCGCCCGTTGGCAGCCACAAAGATTTGCTGGCCTATCTGGTGAGAAGGCTGCTTGAAAATGGCGCAAACACATCATTCGTCAATCGCTTGGCTGATGATGAAGCTCCGCTGGGTTCCATTATTGCAGATCCGATCTCTGAGGTTTTAGCACTTCCGCAAATTCCGCATTCACGTATTCCGAGCCCGAAAGACTTGTTTGCGCCAAGGGTGAATTCAGCTGGTGAACCGCTATGGCGGACGAGTGATCGTCAAAAGCTAATGAAAGGAATTGAACAAGCTTTGCTTGATCCAATTTCCGCGACTGCGTTAGTCAACGGGGTTGCAGATAAATCTGGCCCGCTTCGCAGCATTCAGTCACCGCAAAACAGTAGGGTGAATGTGGGTCAAGTTTTTGAAGTGAGCGATGCAGCTATCAGCGTGGCTATGAACTCTGCCGCACAGCATCAGCCCTTGTGGAATGCACAGGGCGGGCAGGGGCGTGCTGATATTTTGGAACGCGCAGCCGATCTTTATGAAGAACACCGTGATCAACTCTGTTCATTGCTGGTGCGTGAAGCGGGCAAAACTTTGGACAACGCAATTGGTGATCTGCGCGAGGCGGTGGACTTTTTGCGTTACTATGCAAGCGAAGCGCGAGCGAATTTTTCTGCACCAGTTATCTTGCCCGGGCCAACTGGTGAGCGCAATGAAATGACCCTCCATGGGCGCGGTGTATTTGCCTGCATCGCGCCGTGGAATTTTCCATTGGCTATTTTCACGGGGCAGGTGGCTGCCGCTCTGGCTGCTGGCAATGCAGTTGCTGCAAAGCCCGCCGAGCAAACACCCCTCGTTGCATTTCAAGCGGTTAAACTTTTGCTTCAAGCGGGTGTGCCTGTTGAAGTGTTGCAATTTTTGCCCGGTGATGGTGCGCGCATTGGGAAGATTCTGCTCGATCATCCTGCTTTGGCGGGGGTTGCATTTACGGGTTCAAATGACACTGCGAGAACTATCAATCGCATTCTTGCAAACCGTGAGGGCGCTTTTCCCACATTGATTGCAGAGACGGGTGGCATGAATGCCATGATAGTCGATTCATCGGCGCTGCCAGAACAGGCCGTGCGTGATGTGGTGGCCTCAGCTTTTGACAGTGCCGGGCAACGCTGTTCAGCGGCAAGAATATTGTTTGTGCAGAGCGACATTGCTGACCGCGTTATTGCAATGCTTGCGGGGGCAATGAGTGAATTAAAAATTGGAGACCCTTTAGACTATAGTACAGATATTGGCCCTGTTATTGATGCTGAGGCCAAAGCCAATTTGGATGCTCATAAAGTGTTGATGGCAAAATCTGGTAAATTAATTTTCGAAATGAAACTTCCGCGCGAACTTTCCAATGGTACTTATGTAGCGCCAGCGGCTTATGAGCTTTCATCGATTGGCTTGTTGCAACGTGAAGTCTTTGGTCCAATTTTGCATGTCGTTAGATTTGAAGGCAACAATCTAAATGAGGTTTGCAACCAACTCAATTCCACCGGATTTGGCTTAACATTAGGCTTGCATACTCGCATTGAGTCGGTTGTTGCATCTGTCCGTGCACGGATGAAAGTTGGCAATCTTTATGTGAATCGAAATCAGATTGGTGCGGTGGTTGGTGCACAACCTTTTGGTGGTGAAGGGTTGTCGGGAACGGGGCCAAAAGCTGGCGGTTCTCACTACCTCAATCGCTTTGCGGTTGAGCGCGTATGTTCAATTGATACAACAGCTTCCGGTGGGAATGCAGCGTTGCTTTCGATTGAATCTTAATGTTTGATTCAACGGTTGAGGAGTATCAATAAGGCTCACCCTGGCTAATAGTTGAAAGTTTAAAATGGATCATCGAGCAGCCGAAACAAGTGTACCGCTTTTTTCAAGCTACGAACAGGCAACTAACTTTCTGGAGTCTTCTGCTAAGCGCGCAGCCGCTAAACATCTGTCGTATTGGTATTTGCAATTTCTGGATGGCTTGCCCGATCAAGTTATTTGGGTGGCAACTTATGATCCTGATTATATGAGCCAATATATGAGCAAATTCACGCCCATGGGAGACCCTGTTCTGGGCCGCGTGATGGATGAAAGTGTTACAATTGACTGGACTGAATGGTTTCACAATGATGGTGTTTCAGATGCCATTTGGGATGTTGCCAAAACCCATGATATTACCAAGTATGGGTTGTCTTTCCCTATTCGCGGCGCAGGGGAAGATAAGGTTATTTTTTCGGTCAACGTTGACAGCACCGATCTTCTCTGGCCGCAGCAACGAATTACCTTGGCAACGCGTTTCAGGCCTTTTGCTCAGGAGTTTAACCAGCGCATGAAAGGCCTTATTGCTTCAGGGCAAATGGGTGGATCGGTCTTTTCACTTTGATTTATCTTTAAAAACCAAGCCACGTTCAACAGCTGAATTGCCAAATTTTTTGCGAATTCTATCAATGGCCAGTTCAGCTTTGGTGAGGGTTGCGCTGTGGGCATCAAGCGAATGAATTTCTTCGTCGGTGGTGTGCTCGCTTAAATGGGACATACCCACCCCGAGCAATCGAAATTTTGTGCCAACTGCTTCTTTTTTCAGTAACGGCTTTGCTGCTTCAAATATGCGATGTGCAAGTCGCGTTGGATCCTGCAACGAGGCCGCACGACTGCGATTTTGAAACTCTGTGTTTTTCAATTTGAGTGTTACTGTCAAACCAGCGAGATTTGCAGATTTGGCGCGGCGCGATACTTTTTGAGCGAGTGTCCACAGGATCGATTCAAGGGATTCATAGTCCGAAATGTCTTCGTTGAATGTGGTTTCGGCGCTGATGCTTTTGGTTTCAGTCTCGATTGAAACGTCACGTAAATCTTCGCCGCGAGAAAGGTAGAAGAGTCTTGAACCCAAATTTCCAAATTTTCGGATGAGTTCATTTTTTTCAAGTTCCTGCAATTGGCTGATGCGTGTGATGCCGGCTTTCGCGAGTTGCGCTTGCATGGCTTGGCCCACGCCCCAAATATTGCCCACTGATCTTTGAGCGAGAAATGTTTTCGTCTCGGCTTTTCCGATGACTGAAAACCCGCGAGGCTTTTCTAAATCAGAGGCCATCTTGGCAAGGAACTTGTTGTGCGAAAGGCCAACTGAGGCCGTTATGCCAACGTCACGTTCAATTCTATTGATGAGTTTGGCCAGTGACAGGGCTGGTGATTGGCCGTGGACCCGGGTTGTTCCGGTGAGATCAAGAAAGGCTTCATCGATGGAGATGGGCTGCACCAAGGGTGTGTACTCAAACATTATCTCGCGCACTTTTTTGCCAGCTTCTGCATATTTTGCCATATTGGGCCTGATCACCACAGCTTCAGGGCAGAGTTTAAGGGCCTTGAACATGGGCATGGCCGATTTCACGCCGTGAATGCGGGCGATATAGCAGGCCGTTGAAACCACCCCTCGGGTTTGGCCGCCGATGATAACGGGTTTATCCATGAGTTCAGGATTGTCGCGCTTTTCAACAGCGGCATAAAATGCATCGCAATCAATGTGAGCGATGCTCAGGGTGTTGAGTTCCGGGTGACGAATAAGTTTTGGACTGTGGCAAACGTGACAACGGTTTTCACCTTGTTTGGATATTTCCAAGCAATCGCGGCAAAATCCTGCTGATGCGTCAATCATAGTTTAGCTTAATCACCAAACCCCGGCGAGACTAGCCCAACAATTCCAAAATATGGGATTTGGCACTCACCCAATTATCAGTGCGCAAAGACACAAAGTCATGGTGATCGCAGTGGGCTGCAAATCGGTGGTCTTGCAGAAAATGCACCAGCTTGATGTGGGGGGCATGCTCATGGGCCGATTTAATAAAATGAGGGCTATCATCAACAAATATGACTGGCGCACTTGTGCGGGCAGCGAGATTATGGAGGGCTGGTCCCTTGGGGCCGGAATTTGTGATCACCGGATAATCAAGACCCAATTCTGCCAAATTGGCACGGCGATCATCGCCTGCAAAATGGGGCAGGTTGGTCAAAAACACAATTGTGGCACTCGCACTGAGATCGAGCACAGACTCAACTGCACCCAAAATGGGCCGCATGTTTCGGGTGCGCTCGATGAAAAATGTGTCAATCAATGCGCTAACGTGCTCGGCTGGCAGAACATCTTGAGTTTCAGTATGAAAGATGTTTCCAGCCAGCGCCAAGCTTTTAGGATCCAACGAAAGCCCTCTTGCACTGAGAAAATCCTCAAAATCACGGGTGAAATGAACGATCACTTCATCGACATCGCAAATTAAAAGCGGCCTATTTGGGTTCACCTGCAGGCTGCCCAATTGGTGGTGGGTTTCATTAGATATCATAAGTTGCACCCGGAAGTGCTTGACGCGCGGCACTCAATGTTTGTGGATTGATATTGGCCATTCCTGCAAATTCCAGGATAAGAGATTCGTCCTGCAATGCGTATTCAAGCACAAAACCTTGAAAATCGGGCTTTTGCGCGCCGTCTTTCAAGTCTTGCAGGGTTAAACCTGTGAGCGCTGAAAAGCGCTCGCATCTGGTTTCGTCGGATGCCAAAAAAGCTATAAATTTCAGAGCAATAATGGAAGATTCATCGGCGGAAGGTGAACTGAATTTCAAAACGTTTTCTCTTATGATTAACCAGTTTTCAAAGGAAGTTTGGAGATTTTAATCAGTTAGTTACGGTGCATCTCCAAAATGGCACGAAGCTAATACTTAAGAAGCCGAGTGGATATTCGGTTTTCTACAATAAGGATGGCGGGAGAGCAAATGGACTATGGTGGCTATGATTCTGTGACGACCGAAACAGAGAGTGGAGTTGTTACGGCGATGCAAAAAACTGTTCTTGTTGTTGAAGACAATGAGTTGAACATGAAACTGTTTAACGACTTGCTGGAAGCGCATGGCTATAAGGTTGTGCAAACACGCGATGGCCTATCGGCGTTGGAAATTGCGCGCAAACATATGCCCGATCTCATTCTGATGGATATTCAGCTCCCAGAAGTATCCGGAATAGAAGTTACCAAATGGCTCAAAGAAGACGAACAATTAAGGCGCATACCCGTTATTGCAGTTACGGCTTTCGCAATGAAGGGTGATGAACAGAAAATTCGCGAGGGTGGTTGTGAAGCCTATATTTCAAAGCCAATCTCAGTGATGAGTTTTCTGAAAACTATCGATACCTTTTTGAAAAAGTGAATCATGACCGCACGCGTCCTTGTTGTTGATGACATTTTGGCCAATGTGCGCTTATTGGAAGCGAAGCTTTCGGCTGAATATTTTGAAGTAGTAACGGCCATGAACGGCTTGGATGCTTTGGAAGCGATCCACCGCACAAAGCCTGATATTATTCTGCTCGATGTGATGATGCCGGGGATTGACGGCATTGAAGTGTGCCGACGTATTAAAGCTAATCCGCTCACGCAGCATATTCCCGTTGTGATGGTCACTGCCCTTGATCAACCTGAGGACCGTGTGCGCGGTTTGGAGGCGGGGGCTGATGATTTTTTGACAAAACCTGTCAATGATATTTCGCTGTTTTGCCGCATCAAGAGTTTAGTTCGCCTCAAAATGCTCACAGATGAGTTGCGCATTAGAGCGGATGCAACGGATTCTATTGGCCTTGTATCAAAGACTTCAAATCAGACCATGGAGAGGCCAGGGCACGTTATGCTCGTTGATTTGCGCGATACGTCGGCGGACAGAATTGCCACTGCGCTTAGTGAAAAACATGAAGTGCATCATGTGAATGATCCATCGAAAGCCGCTGAACTTGCTGCAGCTGCTGCCGCGCCGTTTGAACTGATCATTATAAGCCTGGAACCTGATCGCTTTGATGGTTTGCGGCTGTGCTCGCAGTTGCGATCATTTGAAGCAACGCGGCAAACACCAATTTTGATTTTGGTTGATCCCGACTCCCAGCAAGTTTTATTGCGTGCTCTCGATATGGGCGTGAATGATTATTTGATGCGCCCCGTTGATCGTCAAGAACTGTTGGCGCGTGTCAACACCCAAGTGCGGCGCTGGCGTTATACTGAGCAATTGCGATCCAGTGTTAAAGCGACCATTGAGTTAGCAATTACAGACTCGCTGACAGGACTTTATAATCGACGTTACTTGGAATCTCATTTGGGAAATTTGATCGAACATTTTTCCAATCGCGGGAAGACCCTTTCAGTTTTGGCCATTGACGTTGATTTTTTCAAAGCGATTAATGACACCCATGGCCACGATGCTGGTGACAAGGTTTTGCAGGAGCTAGCAGTGCGCATTAAAATGCACACACGTTCCATTGATTTATGTTGCCGCACAGGTGGTGAAGAATTTGTTTTGGTTTTGCCAAGCACCGATCTTGTTGCGGCTTCAATTATTGCTGAGCGATTGCGAAAATCAATTGCGAGCAAGTCTTTTGCTGTTGGAAAAACACATGCGGTTCCGGTTACAGTGTCAATCGGGCTTGCCTGCTTGGGCGATGTGACTGACAGCCTCGACAAAATTTTGAAACGGGCCGATGAGGCGCTCTATGCGGCCAAGCGCGAAGGGCGCAACCGCGTGGCACGATCGGCGGCATAAGCTGGTTGTTTTGCCTGCAAAGGCGTGGCATTGATCGCGCGACATGAGCGATAATTCAAACTTAAATCTGGCGGAACCGGCGGCATGGGGCACCCGTGGCACCGCAGGCGCCACATTCGCCGGCAACATTGTGTTTGAAAATGTTTCCTACTCAGTTGGCGAATTTCCAATTCTTCATGATTTAAGTTTCACGCTATTGCCGGGTGAAATTATTTGCCTTTTGGGGCCATCAGGCTGTGGAAAAACATCACTTCTGCGTTTGGCTGCTGGCGTTTCACGACCCACTTCAGGGCGCATTTTGATTGATGGCATCGAAGTGGCAGGTAAATCGCGCTATGTGCCGCCAGAAAAACGCAACGTGGGCTTGATGTTTCAAGATTTCGCGTTGTTTCCTCACATGTCGGTTATCGATAATGTGGCTTATGGTCTTTATGCCGTTAACCGCAAGGAAGCTTTGGAAATTTCACTGCGGGCCTTAGAGCGCGTAGGCCTTGCTGCAGCACGGGATGTTTTTCCCCATGGGCTTTCAGGTGGTGAGCAACAGCGGGTGGCTTTGGCCCGTGCCATTGTGCCGCGCCCACAGGTGATGTTGCTGGATGAACCTTTTTCAGGGCTAGACCAACGCTTGCGGGAAACTATTCGCACAGAGTCGTTGGCTCTTTTGCGAGAAACGCGCGCAACTTGCATTTTCGTGACACATGATCCGGCAGAAGCGATGGAAATATCAGACCGCATCTTATACATGCGCGGCGGCAGGCTGGTGCAGGTGGGAAAACCTGAAGAGCTTTATCACAGGCCGATAGATGGGGCAGCGGCGCGGTTTTTTTCAGATTTGAATGAAATAGAAAGCCGTGTTGAAAATGGCGCTGTAAATACGCCAGTTGGACGATTTGCGGCTCATGGTTTTGCCGAAGCGTCTGCTGTCACTGTGATGATCCGTCCTCATTCTATTAGGCGCGCGCGCGGCACTGATGGCATTGAGGGATTTGTGCGCGAACGCCGATTTTTGGGTGATATGGCGCGGCTCGAAATTAATTTTATCGGCTTGGAAAAACCCATTTCGGCCATAATTTCCGGAACCGAACATGTTGGTCAGGGTGAAACTGCCAGATTTGAGATCGAAAATGAAGGTATTTTAATCTTTACAAAAGCGTGAGCCATCGCCATTTGACAGGGTGTGAGTTTCTGCAATACTGACAAATAAATCAATTGGCGCAGATGAGCGTTTGAGGAGAGAAACATGGGTTCGTTATCAATTTGGCATTGGGCCATTATTTTAGTTGTTGTGTTTTTGGTGTTTGGCGGCAAGGGCAAGATTTCAGATTTGATGGGTGACGCTGGCAAAGGCATTAAAAGCTTCAAGAAGGGCTTGGCGGATGACCCTGTCGATGATGCCAAATCCATTGAAGCCAATGCGGCTGAAGCCGTGAAGCAAGCTGCCGAAAAAGTTAAAAGCTAACTGATTTCCCATGTTTGAATTTGGCGTCGGATATTCCGAACTTTTTGTTCTGGCCATCATTGCGGTTATCGTGATTGGGCCGAAGGATTTGCCTGTTGTTTTGCGCAAATTTGGCCAGATCATGCAGCGGGTGCGTGGCATGGCCAAGGAATTTCAAGGCCATGTTGATGTGGCCATGAAAGACGCTGGCATGGGGGACCTGAAAAAAGATTTGAATGATATGAAATCGGCTGTGAACGGCAGCTTGTCTTCGACGCCTGATAAAACAATTTCATCAAAACCAGTGGCCACAGACTTTAACAAGTTTTTTGGAGATACGCCTTTTGAGGGCGAAACGCGCGTGGCCGGCACTGCGGCCTCCCAAAGCGTGACACCACAAGCATGACGAAAGAAGACATTGACGCCTCTGAAGCGCCTCTGATGGATCATTTGATTGAGTTGCGCACCCGCCTCATGTGGTCGGTTGGTGGGTTTATGGTTGCGTTTTTGACAAGCTTCTTCTTCTCCACAGAAATTCTCCATTTTTTAATATTGCCTTTTAAATGGGGCACTGGTGCTGATGTGAGCTTGATTTCCATCAAACTGTTGGGCGTGTTCTTGGTGAAATTGAAGATCGCCATGTTTGGCGGCATGTTCATTGCATTTCCATTGATTGCCACGCAAATGTATCGCTTTGTTGCCCCAGGGCTTTACAAGCACGAGCGTCAGGCATTAGCGCCTTATCTGGTCGCCACACCGGTGTTTTTTCTGCTGGGTGCCGCGCTGGTTTATTTCATGTTGCTGCCCGTGGCGATTAAGTTCTTTTATTCTTTGGCTGCAGGCACCGGAACTGATGGCAAGAATGGCATTCAATTGATGCCAGATATTGAGGCTTATCTCGATTTTGTGATGACCCTCATGTTGGCCTTTGGCCTCACCTTCCAATTGCCTGTCGTGCTTACGCTGCTGGGCCATATTGGCGTGGTGACCCATGAGCAACTGACCAAAGGGAGGCGATTTGCCATCGTGGGTGTTTGTGCGCTGGCCGCTGTGATCACCCCGCCAGACCCCATTTCCATGCTGGCCATGGCTGTGCCATTAGGCATGCTTTATGAAATTGCTGTGCTTTCCGTGTGGTTTTTAGAGCGCCGACGCAAGAAAGCCGCTGCCGCTAAAGAGCTGGTTCCATAATCTGCCGAAGCGCCCTATAGAGACCTGAAATTCAGTTTCTTGAGGTGACTCTATGCACGATATTAAAGCCATTCGCGAAAACCCCGCCGTTTTTGACATTGGCCTGGCGCGCCGTGGTTTAGCACCGCTTTCCGCAGCACTGCTGGACATTGATGAGCAAAAACGCGACACCATGCAAAAGCTGCAAGATGCGCAGAGCCGTCGTAACTCGCTCTCAAAAGAAATCGGCGCTGCCATGGGTAAGAAAGATGTGGCCCTTGCTGATAAGTTGAAAGCAGAAGTGGCTGGACTTAAAGATGCGATTACAGCTGGTGAAGAACAAGAACGGGTTTTGACCAAGCAACTGGCCGATGCGCTGGCGGTTATTCCTAATATTCCAACTGCTGATGTGCCTGATGGCAAAGATGAACATGATAACAAAGAAGTCAGAGTGTGGGGTCAGAAGCCATCTTTTGCCTTTGAGCCACAGCAGCATTTTGACATTGGCGAAGGCCTTGGCTTGATGGATTTTGATATTGCGTCAAAACTTTCAGGTGCTAGGTTTGTGGTACTCAAAGGGGCGCTGGCTCGCATGGAACGCTCCCTTGGGCAATTCATGCTGGATTTGCACACGAGCGAATTTGGTTATTCAGAAACATACGCTCCTTACATGCTGCGCGGAGATGCTATGTATGGCGTAGGGCAATTGCCTAAATTTGAAGAAGACCTGTTTAAGACTACAAGTGGTCATTATCTCATTCCCACTGCTGAAGCTTCGCTCACCAATCTGGTGCGCGAACAGGTTCTGGATGAAGCGAAATTGCCAATTCGCATGACGGCATTCACACCCTGTTTCCGCGCCGAAGCAGGCGCTGCCGGGCGCGATACGCGCGGCATGATCCGCCAGCATCAGTTTTCAAAGGTGGAACTCGTTTCAATTGTTGCTCCAGAACATTCCGACGCGGAACATGAACGCATGACGTCTTGTGCAGAAGAGGTTTTGAAGCGTCTCAATTTATCGTTCCGAACCATTGTTTTATGCACGGGCGATATGGGTTTTGGCAGCCGCAAAACTTACGACATTGAAGTGTGGTTGCCCGGGCAAAACGCTTTCCGCGAAATTTCATCATGCTCGCAATTTGGCGATTTTCAGGCCCGGCGCATGGAAGCTCGCTGTAAGGCGGCTGATGCCAAGCAGACACGTTATGTGCACACGCTCAATGGTTCAGCTTTAGCCGTTGGCCGCACCATGGTGGCGATTTTGGAAAACTATCAGAACGGCGATGGCTCTGTCACAATTCCAGAAGTATTGCGCCCCTATATGGGCGGCATGACAATGATCAAGCGCCCTGCATGAGAGTTCTTGTTACAAACGACGATGGCATTCATGGTCCCGGCTTAGTAGCGCTGGAAAATATCGCCCGCGCTATTAGCGATGATGTGTGGGTGGTTGCCCCGGATGAGGAGCGCAGCGGGGCAGGGCATTCGCTAACACTGTCGCATCCGTTGCGTTATCGCCAGATTGATAAGCGCCGTTTTGAAGTCTCTGGCACACCAACCGATTGTGTGGTGATGGCGGTGCGCAAAATTATGCCTGCCATGCCTGATCTCATTTTGTCTGGCGTCAACCGTGGTTCAAATATTGCTGATGATGTGACGTATTCCGGCACCATCGCTGCTGCCATGGAAGGCACACAGTTGTGCATCAAATCGATCGCCATGTCTCAAATCACCGGAATGTATGGCAATGGCGAAAGCTTTGCTGTTGCAGAAGCGCATGGTGCGGCCATTGTACAAAAACTCATGGGAATGAATTTTGGCCCTGGCGTTCTCATGAATGTCAATTTTCCGGATTGCCGTGTTGATGAAGTGGCAGGCATTGATGTGACACTGCAAGGCAAGCGCGACCAGAATTATTTATTGGTGGATGAGAGAAAAGACGGGCGCGGCAACCCATATTATTGGATTGGCTTTGCCCGTGAGCGCGGGAACCCACCTGCTGGAACTGATATTGCGGCAGTGTTCAACAAGCGGATTTCAGTTACCCCACTGCATATGAACCTGACCCAGCTTGATGCGTTGGAGGCGCTTCGGGGCGTTTTTTCCTGAAATTACTTTGAAAACACTGGTGCCGGTTGCAGGATTCGAACCCGCGACCCCCTGATTACAAATCAGGTGCTCTACCAACTGAGCTAAACCGGCGCACTTATGCCCCCTCTTAATACAAGTGGCGCGCAAACTGCAACACCCTTTGCAACAATCTTGCTCATGTCTCGAAATGGTTCATTTTGAAACAGAACGAGAAGGAAGTATTAACAAGGGGAATACCAAATGACTTATAAATCTTATGTTTTATCAACCACTCTTGGCGCACTTGCTGTTTTCTCTGTTTCGGTTGGCCATGCCGATGTTAGCAAGAATGGAGAAGGTGTAGATGTGTCTGTTTCCACCTCTAATGTTCAGGTGGCCGATAAAAATGGTGGCGGCACTGATAAAAATGGCGGTGGCACCGATAAAAATGGCGGCGGCACGAACGGAAAAAATGGCGTTAACGGCACCAACGGAATTAATGGCACCAACGGAGTTAATGGCACCAACGGTGTTAATGGCACCAACGGCGTTAATGGAACCAACGGTGTTGGCGGAACGAATGGCAGAAACGGAACCTTTGGCAGTGCTGGCGGTTGGTTTGGCAATGATCCAATCACCTGTGAAATTAATGGCCAGGTGTTCCAAGTGCGCAGTGCACGGGAATGCAGACAAGCGCCACGTTATAATGGCGGCGGTTATGGTCAAGTGTATCATTATCAACATCGTCAACGTCAGCAAAATTATGGCGGCGGCTATGCGGTTCAAGGTGGATATGGTTATGTGCAAGGTGGCTATGCCTATGCTCCACAACCACGCGTCACCTATGTTCGCCGCTCGAGTCGTGCTGCAATTATGCAAACTCAAGCGCGTGAACAAGCCTTGTTAGGACTAGGTTATGGCGGCGGCTATGCCGTTCAGGGCGGTTATGGTTATGCGCAAGGTGGTTATGGCCAAGACAGCTATGGCTATGGTCAAAGTTGCCAATGTGTTGCGCCTCGCCAAATTCGTCATAAGCGCCAACGCCGTGCTGCGGTGCAAATGCAATATCAACAGCCTGTTTATCAACAGCAGGGCTATGGCCAGCAGTTTGATTACAACCCCGGCTATGTGATCCATTATGGGCCAACCCTGTCGAAGGATGGCGGATACTAATCCCCTGCAGTCCTGAAAAAGTCATCGGGACGGCGACTGGAGACCGGCTGTGGGCGATCACAGCCGGTTTTCTTTTGTGGTGGTTAATGGGTGAGTGCGTAGAGCGAGATGGCCGTGGCGATCGACACGTTAAGACTTTTGATTGAACCCGGCATATCAATGCGGGCCACCTCATCGCAAGATTTGCGCGTGAGTTGGCGAAGGCCACGGCCCTCAGCCCCTAATATCAGCGCCAGTGGCCGCACCTTCGGCACAGCGTCCATGCTCACTTCCGCATCGGAATCCAGCCCCACCAGGTGAAAGCCATAGTCGCGCAGCTCATCCATGGCGCGGGCCAGGTTGGTCACGGTCACATAAGGCACATGCTCAAATGCGCCGGAAGCTGCCTTGAAAAACACGCCCGAAGCATCCGCCGAATGCCGCGCCGTAACCACAACTGCAGAAACATTAAACGCCGCACATGACCGCATGATAGCGCCTACATTATGCGGGTCGGTCACTTGGTCTAAAAGCACAATCAAACCATCACGTGGCACTTCATCAAGGCGCGGTTGGTGCAAGGGCTTGGCATCCAGAATAATGCCTTGATGCACGGCATCAGCCGATTTCAACATATGGTCGAGCAGGCGCGGGTGCACAATTTCTGGTTCAATAATGAGATTGGGCGCATCTTCTTTCAAGCGCAGCGCTGCATTTTCCGTGGCCCAAAGTTTCACCGGCTTGCGGCGCGGGTTTTTCAATGCTTCGGTCACGGGGTGCGCGCCATAAATCAAATCATTGCCGGGTGTCACCGCCAAAGCCTGATCAGGCTCACGCTTTACAGGCGCTTGGCCAGCCGGGCGCGGAACCCAAACCTTTTTTTCTTTAGAGGCAAACCAATGCTTGGTCTTGCCACCTGCTGCGGGTTTTGAAAATGTCTTGCGGGGAGGGGTGCTCATGATGGGGGCTTCTATAGCGAGAGTTGCGCGCCATGCAAAGCCTTCACACGCATGACGACAGCGCACTTTGTAAGTTTGGGTTGCCTACAACGAATGAATTGAAATCAAATTCCTTCTCGCCACCCTGTTGCCTCAAATCGGAATTACGGCTAGGCGGGTGCACTCAATATGGAGATTTTCATGAAACGATTCATTCTTGCTGCGATGGCCTTCTCGGCTCTGGCGGCACCGAGCTTGGCGGCTGATACGATGACCGTGGCCACCTCAAAAAATTGCAGCTTCACCATTAAGCTGCGGGCCGATTTGGCGCCCAACCATGTGGCGCAAATTACCAAGCTGGCCGCTGCTGGCTTTTATGATGGCATTATTTTTCACCGCGTGATTGATGGCTTTATGGCCCAAACGGGCGACCCAACGGGCACAGGCATGGGTGGTTCGAAAGAGCCAAACATTAAAGCGGAATTCACCAAAGAACATTTCGCCCGTGGCGCCGTGGGCATGGCGCGTTCATCTGATCCAGACTCTGCCAACAGCCAATTTTTTGTGATGTTGGCCGATGGTGGCTTTCTTGATAATCAATACACGGTTTGGGGCACCGTGGACGACGCTGGCATGAAATGCGTCGACCAAATCGCCAAAGGCGAACCCCCGGCAAACCCCGATAAAATGACAAAGGTAACTGTGCAATAATGGCTGACTTAGAAAACACTCTCCACGTGCAACTCGAAAAAGGTTTGGTGGTGATCGAACTTTTGCCAAAGCTGGCCCCCGGCCATGTGGCCCGCATTAAGGAATTGGCGCGAGAAAAGTTTTATGATGGCGTGGTGTTTCACCGCGTGATCGAAGGCTTTATGGCCCAAGGCGGCGACCCAACGGGCACCGGCATGGGCGGCAGCAAGAAGCCTGATTTGAAGGCTGAATTTTCGAAAGAGCCGCATGTTAAGGGCATTTGTTCAATGGCGCGTTCGTCTAACCCCAACTCTGCCAACAGCCAGTTTTTCATCTGCTTTGGCGATGCTGGGTTCTTGGACAACCAATACACCGTGTGGGGGCGCGTTTCATCCGGCATGGAATTTGTTGATGGTTTGAAGCGTGGCGAGCCACCAAAGAACCCCGACAAGATTGTAACCATGCGCGTTGCTTCGGATGTTGCAGCTTAATTTTACAATGATTCTGGATCGGCGGCCTTAAATGAAGGTCGCCGATTTTGATTTTGAACTACCGCCGGGGAATATAGCACTGCGTCCGGTGGTTCCGCGAGAATCCGCCAAATTATTGGTGGTGAAGGATGGCGCGGTTTTCGATCATCTGGTGGGTGATTTGCCGTCGCAGCTGCGGGCCGGCGATGTGTTGGTATTCAACAACACCAAAGTGATTCCCGCTGCATTGGCAGGGGTTCGCGTTGGCCGCCTTGGCACCACGCCCAAAATTGAAGCGCTGCTGCACTTGCGCATTGATGGTTCGCGCTGGAAAGCCTTCGTGAAGCCGGCGAAAAAATTGACCGTGGGTGACCGCGTGCAGTTTGGTGGTGAAGGTCGCGTTTGTTTATTGGGTGAAGTGTTAGCTACGGTTGAGGATAAGGGCGACGCTGGGGAAGTAACTTTGGCCTTTGATTTTTCCGGCCCCGTATTGGATGAGGCTATTGCTGCGGTGGGTCGTGTGCCACTGCCCCCCTATATTGAAGGTAAGAGGGCACAAGACGCTCAAGACAAAGTGGATTATCAAACGGTTTATGCTACTGAAGCAGGAGCAGTGGCCGCACCCACAGCCGGATTACACTTCACACCACAGTTGATGAGAACCTTACAAGTTGCTGGAATTGCATCAGAATTTGTAACCTTGCATGTGGGGGCTGGGACTTTCCTTCCCGTTAAGGCCGATGATACAGATGACCATAAAATGCACGCCGAATGGGGCGAGGTTTCGGCTGAAGTTGCTACTCGGTTACAAGCCGCGCGAGATAAAGGCGGGCGCATTATCGCTGTGGGCACCACATCGCTCCGCCTGCTCGAAAGTGCAGGCCTTGCGGCTTGGTCTGGCAACACGTCGATTTTCATTACCCCCGGTTATAAATTCCGGGCCGTTGATGGCCTTGTCACCAATTTCCATCTGCCACGCTCCACACTGTTCATGCTGGTCTGTGCCTTTGCGGGGACCAACACCATGAAGGCGGCTTATGCCCACGCCATTCAAAACAAGTATAGGTTCTATTCCTATGGCGATGCCAGCCTGCTATGGCCTGCCGCATGATTAAAGAATTTGGATTTACCCTTCACAAAACAGATGGTTTGGCGCGGCGCGGCACAGTTCACACAGGGCGCGGCGACATTCGCACGCCTGCTTTTATGCCAGTGGGCACAGTGGGAACTGTCAAGGGGCTTTACCTCAATCAGGTGAAGGAAACGGGTGCCGATATTATCCTCGGCAACACCTATCATTTGATGTTGCGCCCGGGGGCTGAGCAGGTGGCAGCCCTTGGTGGCTTGCATAAATTTATTGGCTGGGAAGGACCAATCCTTACGGATTCTGGCGGCTTTCAAATCATGTCGCTCTCTAAAATTCGGAAAATTAAAGAGACTGGCGCAACATTCCAATCGCATATTGATGGCCGCAAATATGAACTGACGCCCGAACGCGCAATGGAAATTCAACGCTTGCTGGGTTCTGATATTCAAATGCAGCTCGATCAATGTTTGGAGCTTCCCCACACTGAAGAAGCGGGCGAAAAAGCTATGGAGCTTTCACTGCGTTGGGCTGCGCGTTCTCGCGAGGCATTCGGCTCGCAACCGGGCAGAGGCAATTTTGGTATTGTGCAAGGCGGCACGAATGAAAAGCTGCGGTTGCGCAGTGCTGAGGGGCTGAAACAAATCGGCTTTGAAGGTTATGCTATTGGTGGTTTGGCAGTGGGCGAAGGCCAAGAGCTGATGTTGCAAACCATTGATTTTACGGCGCCCGCGCTGCCTGCCGATCATCCGCGTTATTTGATGGGCGTTGGCACGCCAGAGGATTTGCTGGAAGCCGTGGCCCGCGGCATTGATATGTTTGATTGCGTAATGCCCACGCGCTCTGGCCGTCATGGCCAAGCGTTTACACGCTTTGGCCGGATAAACTTGCGCAATGCCAAGCATGCAACTGACATGCGGCCTTTGGATGCTGAACATCCATGCCCGGCACTTTCTCAATATTCGCGCGCTTACATCCATCATTTGATGAGGGCAGGCGAGTTGCTGGGCATGATGCTGCTGAGCTGGGCCAACATCGCTTACTATCAATCCTTGATGCAAGGGATGCGTGATGCGATTGATGCGGGGAATTTTGAAGAGTTTCGCATTACCACTCATGCGCAATGGAAACGCGGTGACGTTGCCTAAGCGATCCACGCTTTGAAATCGGCCATGGCGCGGCTGGTGTAGGCTTGCTTACGGGCTCCGGCTTTTTCTTTAAAGTTCAGCTTAATGCCATTCACTTTTTGGGGCACTTCCGGCGGTGGCATGAGACCGAAATTGATATTCATGGGCTGGAAGGTTTGCTTGCTGGTGTTATCTGTCATCGCTATGTGGCCGCCAGTGATGTGGTTGATAAGCGCGCCATGTGCTGTGGTTGCTGGCGGGCTGGTGAAGCTCACGCCTTTAGCTTGAGCAGCAGCGGCGCGGCCGGCCATCAAACCCATAGCGGCACTTTCAACATAACCTTCTACACCCGTAATCTGCCCAGCAAAGCGCAGGCGCGGTTGAGATTTTAGGCGAAGCTGCTCATCTAACAGTTTGGGACTGTTAAGGAATGTGTTGCGGTGTAAGCCGCCGAGGCGCGCGAACTCAGCATTTTCCAAGCCAGGGATGGTTTTGAACACCCGCACTTGATCGGCGTATTTCAACTTCGTTTGGAATCCCACAATATTATACAAAGTGGCCAGTTTATTATCCTGCCGCAATTGCACCACGGCATAGGCTTTCACGGTGGGGTTATGCGCGTTGGTGAGGCCCATCGGTTTCATAGGCCCATGGCGCAGAGTTTCTGGCCCGCGTTCAGCCATCACTTCAATGGGCAAGCAGCCATCAAAATAAGGTGTGGATTTTTCCCATTCTTTGAAATCGGTTTTTTCGCCTATGATGAGCGCATCGATGAAGGCTTCATACTGTGCCTTATCCATGGGGCAGTTGATGTAATCCTTGCCCGTGCCGCCGGGGCCAACTTTATCATAGCGCGATTGAAACCAGGCCTTTTCCATATCGATGGATTCGCGGTGGACGATGGGGGCTATGGCATCAAAAAATGCGAGGCCTTCTTCGCCGGTGAGTTTTTGAATTTCAGCCGCCAAGGCAGGCGAAGTGAGAGGCCCTGTGGCGATGACCACGTTGTCCCACTCTGCAGGAGGCAGGCCTGTCAATTCGCCGCGCACGATTGTGATAAGCGGGTGTGCGGAAATGCGGCGAGTCACTTCGGCCGAAAATCCATCACGGTCCACGGCAAGTGCACCACCCGCTGGAACTTTGTGGAGTTCAGCCACCGCCATGATCAAGGATCCGGCAATGCGCATTTCCTCGTGGAGCAGGCCCACTGCGTTGTTATCTTTATCATCTGAGCGGAATGAATTAGAGCACACCAGTTCAGCGAGATCATCGGTTTTATGAACGTCCGTTTTGGTCTGACCACGCATTTCGTGGAGGACCACGGGGATGCCAGCTTCGGCTGCCTGCCAAGCGGCTTCGGCGCCAGCCATGCCGCCGCCGATAATATGAATGGGATGTGTCATCAGGTCGTCATGCCCTGTTGATAGCTGCTGATCAATACGAAAAAGGCGGAACCTTTTCAGGTTCCGCCAATTTGTGGGTTTCTCTTGTTAGTTCCGATGCTCTTGCGGGCTTCGGATTGGTGGCGGCTTGAAAGCGCCAACTCAATTTTGTTTCTCCCCAGACCTGAGCGCACATGAAGTGTTCAGTGGTCTTCGTTCTTGGGCTCAAATTAGCCACAATTTTTGAAGCTTGCCAAGGGAATAATTTTTTCCACAAATTTGGCTGGCTTGCCTAAACGGAACAAAGCCTTAAAAGGGCCGAAAACAAATAGGACTTAAAGATTCTCATGCGCCTCTCGCAATATTTCATGCCCGTTCTTCGTGATGATCCAAAGGAAGCTGAGATCGCTTCGCACCGACTCATGCTGCGCACTGGAATGGTGCGGCAGGAAGCGGCTGGCAGTTATTCGTGGTTGCCTATGGGCTTTCGCGTGTTGAAAAAAATCGAGCAGATTGTGCGAGAAGAACAAAACCGGGCAGGGGCCTTGGAAGTTCTTATGCCCACTTTGCAGTCGGCTGACCTCTGGCGGAAGTCAGGTCGTTATGACGATTACGGCAAAGAGATGCTTCGCATTAAAGATCGCCAAGATCGTGATTTGCTTTATGGGCCAACCAACGAAGAAATGATCACCGATATTTTTCGCTCTGGCATTCAGTCTTACAAAGACATGCCGCGCAATCTATATCACATTCAGTGGAAATTCCGCGATGAAGTGCGCCCGCGTTTTGGCGTGATGCGGGGGCGTGAATTTTTGATGAAGGATGCCTATTCGTTCGATGTGACGCGAGAAGCAGGCCAGCACGCTTACAACAAAATGTTTGTGAGCTATTTGAAAACTTTTGCGAGGCTTGGCATTAAAGCGGTGCCGATGCGCGCCGACACTGGCCCCATTGGTGGCGATGATAGCCATGAATTTTTGGTGCTGGCTGATACAGGCGAAAGCGGTGTGTTCTTTGATGGAGCGCTTCATGATCTTGATTGGTCTACCATCGAGATTGATTATGATAATGTTGAAGCCGTGGCCAATATGGTTTCGGAATATACGTCTAAATACGCCGCCACAGATGAAAAGCATGATCAATCCGAATTTGAAAAGCGCGTGCCAGAAGGCAAGCGTTTGAGTGGGCGTGGCATTGAAGTGGGTCACATCTTTTTCTTCGGTGATAAATATTCAAAGCCACTGGGCTGCGAAGTGCAGGGGCCGGACGGCAAGAAGATTACAGTGCAGTCTGGTTCTTATGGCATTGGCGTTTCGCGTTTGGTGGGGGGTATTATTGAAGCTTCACACGATAAGGACGGAATTATCTGGCCAGAATCTGTTGCACCATTTCATGTTGGGTTGATCAATCTCAAAGTGGGCGATGCTGAAGCGGATGCAGCCTGCGAAAAAATTTATAAAGCGCTGGAAGCCAAAGGCGTTGAAGTTCTTTATGATGATCGCAATCAACCCGGTGGTGCCAAATTTGCTGCGATGGATTTGATTGGTCTGCCATGGCAGGTGATCATTGGCCCACGCGGGCTGAAGGATGGGATTGCCGAAGTGAAAAACCGCAAGACTGGCGCGCGTGAGAACGTGGCGCTGGACCAAATTGTTGGACGGTTTGCTTGATGATGAATAATTTCTCACTTTTGATCCTTCCCTGTAACACGGGGAAGGTGTCGCGCCTCTTGGGGCGTGACGGATGGGGTGGTGAGAAATCAAAAATGGAACTCGGAGCTCCCCATCCGTCTCGCGCGAGAAATAGCGCGATCCACCTTCCCCGCGCTGCGGAGAAGGAGATGTGTTTTTATGTCTAGTTCTCTTCCCGACACGCGGCCTTTTGCTGGCTTTGAATGGATGCTGGCGTTGCGTTATTTGCGCGCGCGCAGGCGGGAGGGGTTTATTTCAGTTATTTCGCTGTTTTCATTCCTTGGAATTGCCTTAGGCGTAGGCACTTTGATTGTGGTCATGTCTGTGTTCAATGGTTTCCATGAAGAACTGCTCGGCAAGATTTTGGGCTTCTCCGGCCATGCATCAGTTTATCGTCAAGACCAAGATCCGATCAAAGACTATAAAGCCGTGCAAGACCGCATCAGCAAAGTAGCGGGCGTGACACGGGTGATGTCTCTGGTTGAAGGGCAGGCCATGGTATCATCTCTAAAAACAGCCACAGGCTCACTGGTGCGGGGTGTTAGTGAAGAAGACATTGTAAAACTGCCTGCCATAAACAACAAAGATTTACGCACGGCCATCGCAGTGCCGGGAACTTTGGACGATAAACCAACGTTGATCGGTTTTGATAAAGCAGGTGGCATTGCCATTGGTGAAGGCATGGCGCGGCGGCACCAAGTGGGGCTTGGAAATACCATCACGCTCATCGCGCCCAACGGACCCGACACGGTGATTGGCATCACGCCGCGCATTCGCGATTACACGGTGGTAGCGATTTTTAAGATGGGCATGTCTGATTATGATGATGGCGTTGTTTACATGCCAATCAATGAAGCGCAGGATTTTTTCTCAACTGATAGCGGCGCTACAAGTTTGGAAATCATGGTGGATGACCCAGATGCTGTTCAGACAAAACTTGCAACTCTCTTGGATGCTGCAGGGCCAGATCTCACCGTGCAAACTTGGCAGAGTCGCAATGTGGCGTTTTTCAATGCCTTAGCGGTGGAGCGCAATGTGGTGATTATGGTGGTTTCGCTGGTTGTGCTGGTAGCGGCGCTGAATATTATTTCTGGGCTGTTTATGCTGGTCAAAGACAAAGGCAGCAATATTGCAATTTTGCGCACCATGGGGGCCACCAAAGGCTCCATCATGCGGGTGTTCTTCATCACGGGTGCAGCCATCGGCACATTTGGTACTTTTGTGGGTTTGGTTTTGGGGCTTATTATTTGTGCCAATGCCAATAATATTCGCAATGCCATTCAATGGTTTTCTGGCGTAGATCCGTTTAATCCAGAACTCTATTATTTGGCGCAATTGCCTGCCAAGGTTGATTATACTCAAACCTTCTGGATCGTGTTTTTTGCTTTAGTCATGTCTTACTTGGCCACACTCTATCCATCATGGAAGGCTGCGCGTTTGGATCCTGTCGAGGCGCTGCGTTACGAATGAGTTTGCATCCCGCCCTGCAGCTGGTTTCCATTGCACGCACTTATGGTGAAGGCGAAAACAAGCTTGAGATTTTCAAAAATCTTTCGCTCACCATTGTTCCCGGCGAAATTGTGGGTCTGATTGGGCCTTCGGGGGCTGGCAAGTCTTCGCTGCTGCATATTGCTGGGTTGTTAGAGAAGCCAACGGATGGCGATGTAATTATTGCCGGGCAAAATTGTAATCATCTCGATGATGCAGCACGCACTCGCATCCGCCGCATTGGCATTGGCTTTGTTTACCAATTCCATCATTTGCTGCCAGAATTTTCTGCTCTGGAAAATGTGATGATACCGCAGCTCATTGCCAACACACCAAAGCTTGAGGCCGAAAAACGCGCCAAGGATTTGTTGGGCCGCATGGGGTTAAGCCATCGGTTAGATCACCGCCCGGCGGAACTTTCAGGTGGCGAGCAACAACGCGTGGCTATTTCACGCGCAATTGCCAATCGACCTTTATTGCTGCTGGCCGATGAGCCCACTGGCAACCTCGATCCGCCAACAGGCGCTATGGTTCATGCCGAGTTTGTGCGCCTCATTCACGATGAGGGATTGGGCGCATTGATAGCCACTCATAACATTGACTTTGCCGAACGCATGAGCCGTGTAGTGAAGCTCAATAATGGCATGTTGGTGGATGACTAGAATTTGGTTGCTGATGGTGGCGTTGGTGGCGATGAACGTTTCAACATCTGCCGCAGTTCCAGACCGACACAGTTTGGCCACAAATATTTGCGCCGTTACCGAACAGGAATCAAAAGCAAACAATATTGATTCCTCATTTTTCGCGCGTTTGCTATGGCGCGAAAGTCTGTTTGATCCCAATGTGGTGAGCGACGCAGGGGCCCAAGGCATTGCCCAATTTATGCCGGAGACCGCAAAGCGGCGCGGGCTCGCTGATCCATTCGAGCCTTTTAGTGCTGTCAAAGCATCGGCAGCTTTTCTTTCTGATTTGCGCACGCAATTTGGCAATTTGGGGCTGGCGGCGGCAGCCTATAATGCGGGCGAGCAACGGGTAATTGATTGGCAAACTGGCAAGGGCGGGATGCCAGATGAGACGCGTGATTATGTTTTATTTATCACTGGGCACACTATTGAAGAGTGGAAATCGGTTGGGGCTAATTACACAGTTCCGGCGATTGGCACTGAAGCGAATTTTAACGCCAATTGCGTGGCGCTCGCCATGCGAAAGGGGCAATTAGCTGGCACCCACGTGCGCTCTGCTGCGCATCAGCCGTGGGGTGCATTGCTAGCGGCAGGCTTTAATGAAAGCCGCACATTTTCAATTTTTCAACGCCTGAAACTGCGTTTCCCGCAGATTATTGCTAATCGAGATCCACTGATATTGCGCAAGCGCAATCTGTCGCGCGGCACCCGAAAAATGGTGTTTGTTATGTTAGGGGAGAAATCTCTGCCTGCCGCCAATGAAATGTGCGCAAAATTGCAAGCCGCAGGCGCGCCTTGCATCGTTCGAAAAAATTAGAAAAAGCCTGCTTGCATTCCGGCAAATCAGTCGCTATTCACCTCGTCAGTTGCGGGATTAGCTCAGTTGGTAGAGCGCTTCGTTTACACCGAAGATGTCGGCAGTTCGAGTCTGTCATCCCGCACCATTCCTTTTAAGCTGTCTCTTTCTCAATAACTGGCATGGGCTTGCCGTCTAATGTCGCCTCAAATGCGCGTAAGCGCTTGTAGATCGAGATCAGGCGCACAACATCGGCCCAATCATCCACCAAGGTTTGGAAAGCGCCGCGCACTTTATCGAAGGCGTTTGATATCTGGTTGAAGAGGCCCAGTGTCATTGTGCCTGCAACGATGCTGGGGAACAACAAGATGAGCGAATAAACTGTGTCGGCATTTCCGTAAATGCGTTTGCCCACATCGAAATAGAGATAATTGAAATAGAGCTTGAAGTAGTTTTTACGCACATCGGTAAAAAGCATTTTTAATGTGGGTGCATCAGCACGGGTTTCATTGTCTTCGCCCAAAACCAATTCCTTGCGGAGTGCCGCTTCAACGCGTTGGTTGCGGAATTCGAGGCCCGGCAATTTGCTGCCAATAAGCGCGATGAAGCCTGTTCCAAAAACAGCCCACACAATTGAGGCCCACACCAATGCGTTTGGTATTGCTCCTACAATAGGAAGTTCGGTGATGTGCTTGGAGTAGCCGTAGAGAATCGGCAAGAACGCAATCAACGTCATGATGGCTTGGAGAATAGATGTCCCCTCATTTTCCATTCCACGTGAGAATTGCATTGTATCATCTTGCACACGTTGAGACGCACCTTCAACAGAACGCAATTCTGGCCAACGGCTTGCATAGAAGTGATGCATCGCATCTCTCCACCTGAAAATATAATGGCGGAAAAAGAATGTCATGAAGGCGTAGATCAAAATTGTCGCCGCTGCGAGGCCAGCGAAAATAAACAAAGACGAATAGAGTTCGCCCACCGCCACAACACGGGATTTGGTGAGTGCTGCATTTAACAGATCGTAAAATGGACCGTACCACGCATTCACGGCTACGCTCATCTCAACACTAAAATAAGTGAGAAAAATAATGAGGGCTGTTCCCAGTACCGACCACCTGAACCAAGGGTGCTTATCAATTGACCACCACACCGC
>JANYHE010000042.1 GCA_025359215.1 Hyphomicrobiales bacterium | reverse complement strand
ATTTTTGGAATTGAGTTTGCCTGCCACACAGGAAGACAGAAGCGGGCGGTGCAAAACTGGAACCGCAGTTTTAAATACGTCAGCGGCTTCGGCAATGGTTCCAACGCGTTGATAGGTTCCGCCGCGCGAGGCAAAATAGTCGGCATCACCAATCAGACAAAAGGGTGTTTGGTCTTTTAATTCTGCCCAAGCCTTGGCGGTGATGTCTGGCGCAATGCCAGCGGTTTCCCCGGGGGTGAGAAGCAGCGGCTTAATCATTGAGCGTAAGACTGATCTTTGTATTCAATAATCGCAGTTTTCCGCATAATAGCGAGGTATTTTTGTTCGACTACATCATAGTTTTCATTCAGGACAACATTTTCAATCTGTGTCCGGGTGGGCATTTGAGCTTTTGGCATTTGAGGCGTGATTGAGCGCTGGCTACAAAAAGCCAAAACTTGCACGCCACCTGGTCCTCGCATGGGGCCAAAGGCGTGGCCGGGTCCCTTGGTTTGAAAAAGTGTTCGCATCTGAGCAGGTAATTTTCGTGAGTCAGCTTCAAGTTTTTTGCCAATTTTCACGTTGAAAATGCCCGTGGCGGGGCCGCGTGGATTTGAACAGGTTTTGAAACGCTGGACGTATTGATTGGCCTCAATTGCTCGAGATTGCATCAGCTGCTGATCATTGCCTTCCACCGGGAAATTGATTTCCAAAATCGAATAGACGGTAAGCGGTTGCATACGCGGATCTAATTTTATTTTGGCCAACTTCCCATTAATCTCTTGGGTAATGGCGCTCATCTTTCGGTCAACGGCGGCTTGATCAACAGTTACTTTTTCACGGAATTTCCCTGAAAGCAATCGACCAAAAGCCATTTGGGCCGCGGTATAATTTGAAAATGCGGAAACGCTGATGCCTTGGGCCTTTAATTTAGCAATAAGCCCTGATTCATCCATTTTCATGCCTTGAGCAATGCGCTTTAGTCGCTCTGCCACTTCGGCAGGTGTTGGGTCCATTTTGTTGCGCTTGGCCTCTTCGATTTTAATCACATCGTTTATGAGGTCGTTGGCAATTTTTTTGCGATTGTTTAATGCAGATTCAGGCTGACCCAACGTGCGCAGCAGGCGAATGCGTTGGTCCACATCAAAACTGGTAATGGGCTGATCGTTCACTGTAGCGATCACAACAGATTGTTGGGCGAAGGTCGCGCCAGCGTTCAAGCATAAAAGTATCACAATGGATGCAACAACACATTTAGCGAATTGCTGCGGCAACATTAGAATTTCGATGAGACGCTGGTGCCGCCCAATGTGGCAAGGTCGATTGACAGCGCGATGGTGTTGTTGTTCACCAAAGTGATTGGGTCTTGGGCGCCGACATAAGAGATCTTGAAGTTCATGCAGTCGCAATCGAATTCCAATCCAACAGTTTTGCGCGTGAGTGACGCGTTATACAAATCATAGGTCAAGCCGCCAAAGGCATACCATCTATCTTCCAAACGGAAGCGCACGTCACCAGACACCCAATGTTCCGCTACGGTACGGCCGTAAAGGGGTTCAGCACCAAAGTTTAGATAACCTATACTGCCGGAAAAGCTGTCAAAATTGAGGCTGGCGTTTGCTTCTTGACGATTAATTGCCGACAAGTTTTCTTCAACTCGTGCTTCATAGGAAAGGGTTAGATGGTCCCATGGTTGGACGACAAGCGATCCCACCAAGTCTGACTGAGTGCCATTCAAACCTGAGCCAGAAAGAAAGCTGTTCTTGCCTGCAAGATGAATTGATTCTCCCGCGGTGGCGCGTAGAAAGTTGCCGTTGTTGCCGAGAAGGGAATATGTGAAGCCGAGGTTTGCTCTTGTGCCACCTTCATAGCGATCAAGACCTGTAAACCTGTCGGTTAAGAAGATGCTGGTGGTATCATAGTTTACGGTGATCGCGTCTTCATTGCCAATTTTATTGGTAGAGGATTCATCAGCGGCAGAAATCAGCTGGAACACGGGCGAAATTATGGATTGGCTGGATTCGTTGCTCGAAATTAGCGGATAGCGCATATCAAAACCTAAAGTCGGCAATATGCGCGTCGTGGTTTCCGTGTTTCTCACACCGCCCACCACGCTGGGGTCGGGCAAGTTATTTGTGATGTAAATATCGCTGCGCAATTGTGCGAAAGGCGAAACAACCAAACCACCTTGGCTGATCATCTGGGTTTTCCACTCCACCGTCGAAGTGGCGCGGGTTTGTTCAGTTCCATGATCGACTTGCGTGAACGGTGTGTTGGCTAGCTTTCTTTTTATGGAATAGGCGTTCCAATTGAATTTAAGATCGCCACCCAGAGCGACGTTCGGAATTATTTTTTCGCCAGTCACATAAGGCAAGGATGAGGGAAGGTAGTTCGGATCGATCCCGGCATTTAACGATTCAAAATCAAGGGCCTGGGCAGAAACATAGGTTTGATCCCACAATCCCGTCACGTGAACGTTGTTTTCAGCTATGAGTGAGTTGTCATAATCATAATGCAGCAGGAAATATCGATCGCTGGCAAATGTGCCTTGCCAACCCCAATTCCAATCGGGGTTGATATTGAAATCACCTCTGGTCTTGATTGCGCCACGCCAGGTGTTGTCATCATCAATGGTTGTGGGTGGGTTAAGCTGATAGGCGCCAAATGCTTGGATATTATATTGGCCTGAAGCAAGGCGATGACGCCACTCAACATCGCCGGACAGGCCCTGTCTGTAGGTGACAACAGGGGTCAGCGTTAAATCATAATTCGGGGCCAGCGCCCAGAAATAGGGGGCGACAATGCCACCACCATAAACATCGCCAAACTTCGCATAAGGTGTAAGCCAACCCGTGCGGCGATGAACCGAAGGATCAGGCTGCACCCAATAGGGAGCCGCTAAAACTGTAACGCCACCAATCTGAAGTCTGGGGTGTTCGTGATATAAATTGTGGGTGAGATTATTGTGAGTGGTTTTGTCTGTTAAGATTTCCCAAACAGGGTGGCCATTGCGTGCATCCTCTTCTTTGCAAGCGGTGTAGCTTACATTTTCGAAGACCGTGATATCGCCGTCCACCCGCTGAAGATAACGCGCTTTGATGATTGCATTGTTGGTGAGCAGCGCTTTTACGTGTTCAGCAAAACCCTGTTTGAATTTGTTCGTGAGGGCGATTTTTTCGGCCTGCAAGATATTGCCATTGGGCTCGTGCAATTCAACCGAGCCATTGGCCTTAAAAGCCCCGGTTGTTTCGTTATACTCAACATGCGTCGCCACCAGTTGATAAGGACCATAGACCATGACAACTTTGCCTGTTGCCGTGGCATTCTTCGTGCGCGGATCATAGGTGATCCTATCAGCTTCCACATTTACAGCTGTTCCTGCAATGGGTTTGCTGGTGATGGGAGGAACGAGAACCTTGTTTACGATGGCAGAGCTGGGCGTGGCTGATATGAAAAGGGCTGCTGAAACAAGGGCAAGCAAAAGGGTTCGTGGAGAAACAGTCTCCCGAAGCTTGTTTTGTCGCTGCATTGAAGCCCTTTTAATGCCCCGCTCCTCGTCCAAATCACGTAAGATTACACTTCATTAACGGGTTTTATTGCCGCCGTGAAGTGTTGTTATTGTTTCTGGGTGGAACGGCCGAATTTGGGCGTGTAGGATGCAGAAATGCCACATGGTAAACCATTGGTTAATCAGAAATCTTGATGGTTTTAATTCCTCCCGCTATGGAAGCTCATATCAAAATCAAGGATTCTCTCATGAAAATAAGTTTTGCCGGTTCTGCTTTGCCTAAATCAGGCACACTCGTGGTGTTTGCAATTGATGGAGGTAAACTCACGGCATCGGCAGCTGCTGTTGATAAACTGTGCAAAGGCCAGTTGGTGCGCGCCGTAAAGGCTGCGAATTTTGAGGCAAAGCGTGATTCTGTTTTGGATGTTATTGCGCCAGGCGGCGGTTTTGACCGGGTTTTGGTAGTTGGGCTGGGAAACGCTGAAGCGATTACTGCGCATGAGTTGGAAATGATGGGGGGCACCATTGCTGGTGCGTTGCAATCAGCCAAAGCTAAGCAAGCTGCCATAGCTCTTTCCGTTTCAGGCATGAAAGACATGACTGAGGCGCAAGCCGCTGCCCTCTTGGCATCGGGTGCTGCGTTGCGGGTTTATAGTTTTGACCAGTATAAATCTAAGAAGCCAGAAAAAGCCACAGTGTTGGAAAGTTTGACGCTGCATTGTGCCGATGCCGCCAAAGCCAAGACCGCATTTGCGCCCTTAGAGGCCGTGCGCGAAGGCGTGCATTTGGCGCGGGATTTGGTGAACGAGCCTGCAAATATTCTTCATCCGGAAGAATTTGCGGCGCGCGCCAAGGCCTTGACTAAAGCCGGCGTGAAAGTTGAAATTTTAACTCCGAAAGAAATGAAAAAGCTTGGAATGCATGCGCTGCTGGGCGTTGCGCAAGGTTCGCCTTTTGAAGCGCGCTTAGTTGTGATGCGCTGGGATGGCGGCAAGAAGGGGGCGCAACCTGTGGCTTTTGTGGGCAAGGGTGTGACTTTCGATACGGGCGGCATTTCCATTAAGCCTGCGGCTGGCATGGAAGATATGAAAGGTGACATGGGCGGTGCTGCTTGTGTGACGGGATTGATGCTGGCACTGGCCAAGCGCAAAGCGAAAGTGAATGTGGTTGGTGCCATTGGCATTGTTGAAAATGCAGTGGATGGCAAGGCCCAGCGCCCCGGCGATGTGGTGAAATCAATGTCTGGTCAAACTATTGCTGTTCTCAACACCGATGCAGAAGGTCGCTTGGTTCTGGCGGATGTGCTTTGGTATGTGCAGGACAAGTTCAAGCCTAAGTTTATGGTGAATTTGGCGACGTTGACAGGGGCTATTCTGGTGGCTTTGGGCAAAGAACATGCTGGTCTGTTCTCGAACAATGATGAGCTTTCGACACGCATTTCTGATGCCGGCTATGCCACAGGTGAAAAAGTATGGCGGATGCCGCTGACGCCTGCTTATGACAAGATGATCGATAGCGATATAGCCGATATGAAGAATATCGGTGGACGCCTTGCAGGCTCAATTACGGCAGGGCAGTTTCTACAGCGATTTGTGAACAAGGTGCCATGGGCGCATCTTGATGTGGCAGGCACAGCAATGGATGCAGAAAAAAATGCCATCAACCAAAGCTGGGGCTCTGGTTGGGGAGTTCGGTTGCTCAATAAGCTCGTGGCTGATCATTACGAAAAATAGACTGGCATAAATCAAAATAGTCGCTTGATGCTGCGCCAAATTGCGCTCAATGCGCGTAGTTAAATCTAACTGTAATCACTTGAATTACAGATAATGAATTCCCATGTCTAAGGTCTTCCCGCCAATTGGTTTGATCACGGGAATTTGCCGTAGCGTAAAATATTCAGCAGAGAGAGGATAAAATGAAGACACTTTGGAGCCCAGTTAAGATTGGCAATTTGGAATTGAAGCATCGCCTTGGTTTGGCACCCATGACACGCAGCCGTGCAAACGCTGACGGAACGCCAGGTGATCTTGCCGCGGAGTATTATGCCCAACGCGCCTCTCTTGGCTTGCTCATCGCGGAAGGCACCCAGCCTTCAGACGACGGGCAGGGTTATACCACCACTCCTGGCATCTACACTGATGCTCATGTTAAAGGATGGAAGAAGGTTACCGATGCTGTTCATAAAGCTGGCGGTCACATGTATATCCAGTTGATGCATGCTGGCCGAGTGGCCCATCCGGACAATACGCCCCATCACCGCGCACCGGTTGCCCCATCAGCAATAGCTCCTGAGGGCGTAAAGATGTTTACGCCTACTGGCATGCAAGATGCTCCCACACCACGTGCCCTTTCTACAGCTGAAGTGCGGCAGACCGTGAAAGACTTCGCTTATGCCGCCAAGCGCGCAATTGAAGCTGGCGCAGATGGCGTGGAAATTCATGGTGCAAATGGCTATCTCATTCAGCAATTTTTTGCACCGAATGCGAATACACGCACGGATGAATATGGGGGTTCACTTGAGAATCGCGCTCGCTTTGCACTTGAAGTTGCACAAGCCGTTGCAGACGAGATTGGGCCGGAGCGGACTGGCATTCGCATTTCGCCGCTGGGTAACTCAGGCGGGCTTAATGAAGGTGCTGAAGGTGCGGATCTGTATCGTTACCTTGTTAAGGAACTGAACAAGCTTAACTTGGCCTATTTGCATATTTTGCATACTGGCGACGAAAAGCTTGTTTCAGACTTGCGCAAGGAATGGAAGCAATCGATGCTGGTGAATCGTCCAAACGCAACGCTAGAAAACCTCGATCAGGATGTGAAAACGGGCTTAGCTGATTTGGTTCCGGTGGGAAAAATGGCCTTGGCTAACCCCGATCTAGTAGTCCGATTGCAGAAGAAGGCTCCGTTGAATGAGCCTAATCCCGCAACATTTTTTGGTGGTGGCGCAGTAGGCTTTACCGATTATCCCGTATTGGCTGCATAACAACTCTTGAATTATAGTCCGCCATGGGCTCAATAAGCTCATGGCGGAAATTTGGTTTTTTCAACTTGATCGACAACCTTTAGGGCATGTTTTGCCGCGTATTGTGGCCAGCTCACTGGCGCGGGGCTGGCGTATGGCGATCGAAACTGCGGTGCCGGAACGAATTGCAAAACTATCTGAAATGCTTTGGGCCAGTGAAGATGTGGCTTTTCTGCCGCATGGATTTGAAGGTGAGCCTTCTCCAGAGCATCAACCCGTTTGGTTGACGGCATCTGCCGAAAATCCTAATGCGGCGCAGGTGCGGGTTTTGCTTGATGGGGCAAAGCCTGGTGACATTTCACATCTCAACCGCGCGGTTTTGATGTTTGATGGTAATGACCCCCAAGCCATTGAGGCGGCGCGGGCCGAATGGAAAACGCAAAAAGCCGCTGGCTATGATATTAGCTATTGGAAGCAAGATGAGAACGGAAAATGGATCAACCAAGCGAAGCAATACTAAAATATCGATTGTTGACAGGGCCTGATGACCGCAGCTTTTGCGAGCGTGTTTCGAAAGCTTTAGAAGACGGTTATGAACTTTACGGCTCGCCTTCGATCACTTTTAATGGCGAGCGGTGCATTGTTGCGCAGGCCCTTGTGCTGAGCGCTGCCCCATTTCCCAAGCTGACTTAAAATAAAGCCGCGTTCCAAATTAAATGAACGGCAATGCTGCCCGCATATCCAAGGGCCACGGCCCATGTCCATTTCAAGTGGCTCATGAATGTATATTGGCCTTTGCCGATTCCCATTAATGCAACGCCTGCTGCTGAGCCAACAGCCAGCAAACTTCCACCCACGCCTGCGGTTAAAGTTACCAGCAACCATTGGCCGTGGCTCATTGCAGGGTCCATTGTTAGCACAGCAAACATCAGCGGGATGTTATCGACAATGGCAGAAAATATACCGATGACAATATTAGCAATAGTGGGTCCAAACTGGCCGTAAAGGAATTGATTGGCAGATGCGAGATAACCCAAAACGCCAAGCCCGCCCACAGCAAAGATGATTCCGAAGAAAAACAAAAGCGTATCCCACTCCACCCGCTCAATTTGCTTGAATGAATCAAGAACCATATCGGTATTGTTGCGGCGATGGCCTTTGCGCTGGAGAAAATAAGCCCAGATTTGCAAATATCCAAGGCCGAGCATCATTCCCAATGCAGGTTGCAAGCCGATGAAATTGCGGAAGCAAACGGCAGTAATAATGGTGAAAGCAAACAACACAACGACGCCGATGGCACCGGGCTTCAATTGCACTTTTTCAACAGCAGACTTCGGCCGTTCATTGGGAATTGCAAAATGCATTATGATTGCAGGCACCATCCAATTCACTAGAGCAGGGAAGAACAGATCGAAGAATTCAAAAAACCTCACTTTGTCTTTTTGCCACACCATCAAAGTTGTGATGTCGCCAAAGGGAGAAAATGCGCCACCAGCATTGGCTGCGACTACAATTGAAACGCAAGCAATGGCGATAAATTTTGGTGAGCCAGCACCGACGGCCATCACCACTGCGCCCAAGATGAGTGCTGTTGTGAGATTGTCGAGAACCGGTGACAGTGCAAATGCAATTGCGCCTGTGATCCAGAACAATTGCTTATAAGTAAAACCACGCGCTGTTAACTTTGCGCGCAGCACGTCAAAAACCCGGCGCTCTTCCAATGTGTTCACATAAGTGATGGCCACCAGCAGGAAGAGAAATAATTCGCCATATTCAAATATCACATGTTGGGCCGCAATTTCTGCCACTTCGCTGTGGCCAGCGGCCGTATAGGCCCAGCCGATCAGCAACCAAATTAAGCCAGCAGCGAGCAAAACAGGTTTAGATTTTCTAAGATGGATGGCTTCTTCAAAAATGACCAAAGCATAAGACAATAAAAAAATTGCAACGCTCGCATAGCCAAACCAACTCTGGGTAAGATTGATGTGTGTTTCGGTCATTGCAATTCCAACTTTAAAGTATTCGACGCAGTCATCGGTGACTGGCTACTCGCTCAGCTCCAGCCACTCCGTTTCAAGCGCTTCCAATTCCTTAGCAAACTTCGTGCGTAGTTTGCCATAGTCCGCAGCTTTTTTGGGTTCGTCTTTATAGATCATCGGATCAGCCAGAACTTGATCAAGCACGATGAGCTTGTCTTTGGATTTCATGATTTTGATATCGAGTTCTTGAATCATTTTTTTCAAAACCGGTGCAGCAAGTTTTGGCTTCTGAGCGACAGGCGCTGCAGCAGCTTCCACTTTTGCCGCCTTGCGGGGCTTGTTTCGTCCCAAAACCAAATCTGTATATTCATCCATATCGCCTTCAAAGGGCTGCACGGTGCCGTTGTTCACAATCCACAAACGGTCCACACAGGTTTCGATGATGTGACGATCATGGCTGATCAACACCACTGCTCCTTCATAATCATTGATGGCGAGGATCAAAGCTTCGCGGCTGTCGATATCCAAATGGTTGGTTGGCTCGTCCATCACCAGAACATGGGGGGCATGATAGGTTGCTAAGAAGAACAGCAGACGGGCTTTTTCGCCGCCTGATAAAATGGAGCATTTTGAATCCGCCAAGTTCACGCCAAATCCAACCGCACCCAGTTTGGCGCGGCGTTTGGATACGGGTGCATCAGGCATGAGTTCTGAAATATATTCAAACGGTGTTCGGTCTTCAGACAGTTCATCAAGCTGATGTTGCGCAAAATAGCCGATGGAAAGCCTAGACGGGTGCGCCATGGAACCCAGCATGGGCTTCAGGTTTCCGCAGAGCAATTTTGCAAAGGTGGATTTGCCATTGCCGTTGGAACCCAGAAGCGCAATGCGATCATCGGGGTCCATGCGCAGTGTGATGTTTTTTAAAACAGTCTTGTCGCCATAGCCTACGGACACCTTATCCCAAGAGACAAGCGGCGGAGCGATTTGTTTTTCAGGGTTTGGAAATATGAAAGGGGCCACTGCATTGTCGATCAACTCGGCAATGGGCTCCAATTTTGAGAGGGCTTTCATGCGGCTTTGGGCTTGCCTCGCTTTTGAAGCTTTGGCTTTGAAGCGATCAACAAAAGCCTGCATGTGGGCGCGCTGATCATCTTGCTTCTTTTTCATTTTCGAATTGAGAGCCTGCTTCTCGCGGCGCTGGCGTTCAAAATTATCGTAATTGCCCTGATAGAGTGTGAGTTTGAATTGATCGAGGTGCAAAATGGCATCCACCGAAACGTTCAACAAATCGCGGTCATGGCTCACCAGCAAAATGGTGTGTGGGTAATCGCGGATATAAGATTGCAGCCAAATGGTGCCTTCAAGATCGAGATAGTTGGTGGGCTCATCGAGAAGCAACACATCAGGTGCGCCAAACAAAGCGGCCGCCAAGGCCACGCGCATTCGCCAACCACCCGAGAGTGCAGAGCAGGGACCGTTCATCACAGCCTCGGTGAAGCCAAGGCCTGCCAAAATGACAGCCGCGCGGGATTCAGCTGAATAAGCTTCAATATCGGCCAGTCGCACTTGAATTTCAGAGATGCGATTGGGGTCTTTGGCTGTTTCAGCCTCGGCCATAAGCTGGGTGCGTTCAACATCGCCTGCCATCACAACTTCGAGCAAGGTTTCTTTGCCGCCGGGCGCTTCTTGGGCAACAGTGCCGATTCGCGCGGTACGCGGGATGGAGGCGGTGCCGGATTCGGGGATTAAATCGCCCAATATCAATTTAAGCAGCGTGGATTTGCCCGTGCCATTGCGGCCCACGAGGCCCACTTTGTGGCCCGTTGGCAGGGAGGCGGAAGCATCTTCGAGCAAAACCCGCCCGCCGATCCGATAAGTCATTTCACTGATGTTTAACATGGGCGTTGCTTAGCGATAGTTTTGATGCACTGCAAATCAGACTTTGCGATTGACTCTTTCTATGTTGCATTGCACAAATATGGTCATGAACCAGCAATTCCAAGCGCCCACCGAAGACACCACATATATTGAAGAGATCACGCCAATGTTGCGCGATCTTTTGCGGCAGGTGATCCGCCAGCGTGAGCCGGATGTTTTGCCGATTTTGGACCATACTGACAAAGCCGCATCAATACCGGCTCATTTGGTGGAGCATGCCCTGCAGGCCATTGGCATTTGGTTGCAGCTGATGAACATTGCTGAAGAAAACGCCGCCATTCGCAATCGCCGCAGTTTAGAAAAAATGGCGGGGCCAGATGAGGTGGGTGGTTCGCTCTCACAAGCCTTGGCAGAAGCTGCAAAAGCGGGTGTTGCGGCAGAGACTGTTGAAAAGGTTTTGAGCATTCTTGATGTGGGCCCAACGATTACGGCGCACCCCACTGAAGCCAAGCGGGTGACGGTTCTTGAAATTCACCGCCGCATTTATTTGAAACTGTTCGAGCTCGATAGCCCGCGATGGACGCCACGCGAGCGCGATGCCTTGCTGTTCCAACTGCGCAATGAAATCGACTTGCTGTGGATGACCGGTGAAATCCGCATTGAGAAACCCACTGTGGAAAGTGAAGTGGCTTGGGGCCTTCATTTTTTCCGCGATGCTTTGTTTGATCGCACCACGGCGGTGTGTGATGTGATGCAATCAGCCTTGATCCGGCATTATCCCGAACTCACCGCGCGCATTCGACCGCCGATTAAATTTTCGTCGTGGATTGGCGGCGACCGTGACGGC